>JBGSBQ010000144.1:0-7735 GCA_041730475.1 Sphingomonadaceae bacterium | reverse complement strand
GCTGCTGCACGGTGCCGACGTTATGCCATTCGCCTTCATAGACTTCGCCGCCGACCTGCTTGCGGTCGGCGTACTGGCGCAGCAGCGGCCCCAGTTTGGCGTGGCTGCCGGGGGCGATGCCGTCGAACATTTCCGGGCGGTAGACGCCGATGTTGCCGAACGTGTATTTGGGCGTGCCGTCGTTGGTGACCGAGTACAGTTGCAGGCCAAAGTCGCCGTCCGGATGGAAGTCCGGGTTGGGCACCAGATACAGCCAGGCCACGTCGCGCTGCTCGGGCGCATACGGGTTGCCCCACATGTCCTTGTCATGCAATACGTCCTTGACCTGCTCGAAGTCGAAATACGGGCAGTACAGGTCGCCCGAGAGGGCGACGAACGGTTCCTCGCCCAGCAGGTGACGGGCCTGGGCGATACCGCCCGCCGTTTCCAGCGCCGTCGTTTCGGCCGAGTACAACAGCCGGGCGCCGAACTGGCTGCCATCACCCAGCGTGGTTTCGATCAGGTCGCCGAGGTGGGCGTGGTTGATGACGATCTCGGTGATGCCAGCCCGGACCAGATTCAGGATGTGCCAGACGATCAGCGGCCGGCCGCGTACCTTCAGCAGCGGTTTCGGGCAGGTGTCGGGCAGCGGCCGCATGCGCTCGCCGCGCCCGGCGGCGAATATCATCGCTTTCATGGGCGCCCTGTCAGAAGGTGTAGCCGACTTGCGGCTGCTTGTCTTCCAGCGCGTCCAGCAGGCGCACCAGTGGCTTCAGGTCGCGGTAGCGGTTGGCCGTCTTGCGCACATAGTCGATCACGGTCGGCAGGTCGCCCAGATATTGCTGCTTGCCGTCGCGGTAGGCGAGGCGGCAGAACAGGCCGAGGATTTTCAGGTGGCGCTGCAGGCCCATGTACTCGAAGTCCTTGTAGAAGGCGTCGATGTCCTTGTTCACCGGCAGGCCGGCGGCCTTGGCGTGCTGCCAGTAGCGGATCGCCCAGTCCAGCACCAGTTCTTCATCCCACTGCACGTAGGCGTCGCGCAGCAGCGAGGCCAGATCGTAGGTGACGGGACCGTACAGCGCATCCTGGAAGTCCAGTACGCCGGGATTGCCGGCGTCCATCCACATCAGGTTGCGCGAGTGGAAATCGCGGTGCACATAGACTTGCTGCTGGGCCGTAACGTTGGCCAGAATGGCCTCGAATACTTTCTGCAACTCGGCCGACTGCGCCTCGCTCAGCGTGGCGCCCAAGTGTTTGCCGATGAACCATTCGGGGAACAGATTCATTTCACGCAGCAGGAAGGCGCGGTCGTATTCGGGCAGCACGTCGGGTTGGCTGCTCAGCTGGAAGCGCACCAGCGCCTCCAGTGCCTCGGCGTACAGCGTCGAGGCATTGTCATGGTCCAGCACCTGCAGATAAGTGGTGGTGCCGAGGTCGGACAGCAGCATGAAGCCGCGCTCATAGTCGGTGGCGATCACACGCGGCACGCTGACGCCGGCTTGCGTGAGCATTTCGTCAACTTTGATAAAGCCCAGCACGTTCTCGCGCTCCGGCGGCGCATCCATGATGATCAGCGTGGCGCCCAGCACGGCCTGCTGCGCGGCCAGCACGTCGGCGCGGAAGTAGCGGCGGAAGCTGGCGTCGGCCGACGCCGGGCGCAGACTGGCCAGATCGACCAGGTTCAGCGTGCCCAGCCACTCCGTCAGCAAGGCCAGACGCGGATCGGCAGGGGAGGGGGAGGATGGTGCATTAGACAATAAAGACATTAAGCGAGCCTTGGAAACCGGTGGAAGGTGAAGATTCCCATATAATAAGGGATTCAAATCAAAAAATCGCCTGTCATGGTGTTTGCCGACCTCCTTTCATGAGCTGCATGCGCTCCCCCTCCCCGCACGCCTGGGCCTATGCCCTGACGGCCCTGGTCACTGTTGCGGCAGTGCCTTCTTACGCCCAGACCAAGGTGCGTCCGGCCCGCGTCGACGATAAAAACGCCGTCACCACCGTTAAGGCGGAGGATATCGGCGGCCGCCCGGAGCGGGAAATGACGCTGCAGCGGGACGTCGAGCTGATCAAGGACAAGACCCGGGTCACGGCCGATGCGGCCTGCTACCGCCAGGTTGAGGATGAGGTCGAAGCCACCGGTCACGTGAAGATCTGGCGCTACGGCGATTACTTCACCGGCGATGAGCTGAAACTGAACCTCGATTCGGGCAAGGGTTTCATGTTGAACCCGACCTACAAGATGGAAACCAATAATGCACAGGGCAAGGCCCAGCGCATCAATTTCATCAACGAGGACGAGGCGGTCGTGCTGGACGGTACCTACAGCACCTGCGAAGGCGCCAACCCGGACTGGTATCTGAAGTCCAGCACCTTGAACCTGGATCAGGGCCGCGACGTCGGCACCGCCGGCAAGACCATCGTCTACTTCAAGGACGTGCCCATCCTCGGCACCCCGGCGATGTCGTTCTCGCTGTCGGGCGCGCGCCGCTCCGGCTGGCTGTCGCCGATGCCGGGCTTCGGCTCCAAGGGCGCGGCCGAGCTGACGGTACCGTATTACTTCAATATTGCGCCCAACCGCGACCTGACGGTGTATCCGAAGATTATTCCACGGCGCGGCTTCCAGCTGGGCGCGAACGGGCGTTATCTGGGCGAGACCGAGGCCGGCCTGTACGCCGGTGAGACCTACCTCGAATATCTGCCGCACGACAAGCAGACCAGCACCGACCGCTGGACCATCAAGTCGAGCCATGAACAGGACCTGGCCAAGGACTGGTCGATGGGCTGGAATGTGCGCGCTGCGTCGGATGATAACTACCCGAATGATTTCTCCAAGACGGTGTCCGGCTCGGCCGAACGGCAGTTGCTGCGCGAGCTGCGCACCGACTACCACGGCGAGTTCTGGAACCTGACGGCGCGGGTGCAGAAATACCAGGTGCTGCAGGATCCGGCCTCGGTCGAGGATGGGTCGCTGTTTGTGCCGCGCCCGTATGACCGGCTGCCGGCGATCAACTTCCACGCCGCCCGTTACGACGTGCTGGGCGGCTTCGACTGGTCGTTTGACAGCGAACTGACGCGCTTCTGGCATCCGGAGCTGATCAAGGGCACGCGCATGGTGGCGATTCCGCAGCTGAGCTATCCGATCATCGGCTCCAGCTACTTCATCACGCCCAAGCTGATGCTGAATGCCGCCACCTACGAGCTGGATGCGCAGGGCACCGACCCGGCCCGCAACCAGTCGCGCGTGGTGCCGACCTTCTCGCTGGACGCCGGCCTGACCTTCGAGCGCGACGCCAAGCTGTTCGGGCGCGCCGTCACGCAGACGCTGGAACCGCGCCTGTTCTATGTGAATACGCCTTACCGCGAGCAGGGCGCTTTGCCGAATTTCGATACGGCGGCATCGACCTTCAACTTCAGCCAGCTGTTCTCGGAAAACCGTTTCGTCGGTTCCGACCGCATCGGCGACGCCCATCAGGTGACGGCGGCGCTGGTGTCGCGCTTCCTCGAAGCGTCCGGTGCCGAGCGGCTGCGGTTGGCGTTCGGCCAGCGCTTCTATCTGCGCGACCAGCGCGTGCAGCTCGATGCCTCGACGCCGGTGGTCGATGCCCATTCCGACATGCTGCTGGCAGCCACCGGCCGCATCTCCGACACCTGGGGCTTCGACAGCGCGGTGCAATACAATCCGAGCGACAGCCGGGTGGTCAGCTCGAACTATTCGATCCAGTGGCAGCCGGGCCTGAAGAAGGTGGTCAACGTCGGCACCCGCTACCTGCGCGGTTCGTTCAAGAACATCGACATTTCGAGCCAGTGGCCGCTGTCGGCGCGCTGGTATGGCGTGGGCCGGGTCAGCTATTCGCAGCTCGATAAAAAAATCCTCGAGAGCCTGGTCGGTCTCGAATACAACGGCGATTGCTGGGTGTTCCGCATGGGCGCACAGCGCTTCGTGACCACGGCCACCAAGGCATCGACGCCGATCTTCTTCCAGCTGGAGCTGAATGGCCTGTCGCATCTGGGCGTCGGCAATCCGCTGGAAGCGATGAAAAACAGTATTCCCGGTTACCAGCGTTTGAATGAGGGCTACGGCCGCTAAGCAGCAACTTTGGTGGCGCGGCGCTGGTTGTCCGGCGCGCGCCACTGTTTGATTTTTTTACCCTGACTCATGAGTGTTCTACATTATGCGTAATGCCAGTATGCACCAGATGAAACTTGCCGCTGTCCTGCTGTGCGCTGCCTCGCTCGGCGGTTGCAGCCTGTTCTCCAAGAAGCCGGCGCCGGCCCCGGCCGCCGCGCCGGTCGCCGCCGCTGCCCCGGCCGCTGCCGCTGCCGCCCCGGTGGCTGCCGCCAACAGCAAGGGCTTCGTACCGCCCGGCAGTTCCACCAACGTAGCCGTCGATTCGATCGCCGTGGTGGTCAATGACGACGTCATCACGCGCAAGGAACTGGCCAACCGCATCAAGACCGTGACCCAGCGCATGAAGGCGCAGAACGTGGCGATGCCGGATCCGGCCGACCTGCAGCGCCAGATCCTGGAACGCATGATCGTCGAGCGCGCGCAACTGCAAATGGCCAAGGAAATGGGCGTGCGCGTGGACGACAACCAGCTCGACCGCGCCATCACCCGTATCGCCGAGCAGCAGAAACTGAATCTGCAGCAGCTGCGCAACCAGATGGAAAAAGAGGGCACGCCGTACGCCGCCTTCCGCGAAGAAATCCGCGAAGAAATCATCATGCAGCGCCTGCGCGAGCATGAAGTCGACGCCAAGATCCAGATTTCGGACGCCGAAGTGGACAGCTATCTGGCCGCCGAAAAAGCCGCCGCGGCCGAGCAGTTCGAAGTCAACATCTCGCAGATCATGGTGCGCATCCCGGAAAACGCCTCGGCCGACGTGATCGCCAAGGCCAAGGCCAAGGCCGACGAAGTGATGCGCCAGCTGCGCACCGGCGCCGATTTCGCCAAGATGGCGGCCTCGTATTCCGACGCGGCCGATGCACTGCAGGGCGGCGCCGTAGGCTGGCGCAATACCGACCGTCTGCCGCCGGTGTTCGCCGACGCGCTGGCCAAGCTGAAGCCGGGTCAGGTCACGCCGATCATCAAGAGCGTGGGTGCGTTCTACATCCTGAAGGTCAGCGACAAGCGCAGCGTGGCCGAAGCCCAGGCTGCAGCTGCCGTACAGCAGACCCGTGCCCGCCACATCCTGCTGAAAGTGACGCCGACCGTCAGCGCCTACGATGCCAAGCGCAAGCTGACCGAACTGAAAGAACGGCTCGACAACAAGGCCGCCAAGTTTGAAGAACTGGCGCGTCTGTTCTCGAACGATGGTTCGGCCTCCAAAGGCGGCGATCTGGGCTGGCTGTACCCGGGCGATACCATGCCCGAATTCGAAGCGGCGATGAACGGCCTGAAGATCGGCGAAGTCAGCGAACCGGTGGAATCGAGCTTCGGCTACCATCTGATCGAAGTACTGGAACGCAAGAGCGACGACGTCTCGAAAGAGCGCGTGCGCAATGCCGCCCGTCAGGCCATCCGTGAGCGCAAGCTGGAAGAAGCGACCGAGGGCTGGCAGCGTGAAGTGCGCGACCGCGCCTACGTTGAAATGCGTGACGATAAATAAGCGGAGCTGACATCATGGAGACCCGCTCGTGAGCGCCACCCTGCAAGCCCGGCGACCGGGCGTGCGGCCGGCCATCGCCGTCACCGTCGGCGAACCGGCCGGCATCGGTCCTGAAATCGCGATCCGCGCCGCCTGGGCCCTGCGCCAGCAGGTCAATTGCGTGCTGCTGGGCGATGCCGCCTTTCTGGCGCTGACGGCCAGCTATCTGGATCCGGAGATCCGGCTGTCGGCGCTGTCGCTGCAGGCGATCCGCAATGGCGGCCTGCCGCACTTCGGCCCTGAGCGCCTGTCTGTGATCGACGTGCCACTTGACGCCCATGTGGTGCCGGGTACGCTGGACCAGGAAAACGGTCGCGCTGTACTGGCCACGCTGGACGCCGCGATCGAGGGCGTGCAGGCGGGCTGGTTCGAGGCCGTGGTCACCGCGCCGCTGCAAAAGAGCACCATCAATGATGCCGGCGTGGCGTTTTCCGGCCACACCGAATACTTCGCCGAGCGCACCGGCACCGCGCAGGTGGTCATGATGCTGGCCGGCGCCTATGGGGATGCTGACCAGCAGCTGCGGGTCGCGCTGGCCACCACCCACCTGCCGCTGAAAGACGTGCCCGCCGCGCTGACCCAGTCCGGGCTGGCGCGCACGCTGGACATCCTGCAGCACGATCTGCAAACCAAATTCGGGCTGGCCGCGCCGCGCATTCTGGTGTGCGGCCTGAACCCGCATGCCGGCGAGGGCGGCTATCTGGGGCGCGAAGAAATCGACGTCATCAGCCCGGCCATCGCGGCGGCGCAGGCGCGCGGCATCGACGCGCGCGGCCCGTATCCGGCCGACACGCTGTTCCAGCCCAAATACCTGCGCGACGCCGACTGCGTGCTGGCCATGTACCATGACCAGGGTTTGCCAGTGCTGAAGTACGCCACCTTCGGGCGCGGCGTCAACATCACGCTCGGCCTGCCGCTGATCCGCACCTCGGTCGATCACGGCACCGCGCTCGATCTGGCCGCGCTCGGCCCCGGCGTCGGTCAGGCCGATGACGGCAGCATGCAGGCGGCGATCATCGCAGCGCTGCACATGGTCGACGCCCGCCGCCCTTAATTTTCACCCCTACAAGAAGAACAATCATGAAACACGTTGCCCGCAAACGCTTCGGCCAGAATTTTTTACACGACAAGTACGTGCTGTCGAGCATCACCGAATCGATCGCCCCGCAGCCGGACGATGCGATGGTCGAAATCGGCCCCGGCCTGGGCGCCATGACAGAGCAGCTGATGCGCACCGTCAAGATGATGCATGTGGTCGAGCTGGACCGCGATCTGGTGGCGCGTCTGGAAAAAACCTATAGCGCCGCCAAGCTGACCATCCACTCCGGCGATGCGCTGAAATTCGATTACGCCAGCATCCCGGTGCCGGCCGGCCAGAAGCTGCGCGTGGTCGGCAACCTGCCGTACAACATTTCCAGCCCGCTGCTGTTCCATCTGGCCGATTTTGCGCCGCTGGTGCAGGATCAGCACTTCATGTTGCAAAAGGAAGTGGTGGAGCGCATGGTGGCTGAGCCGGGCAGCAAGACCTACGGTCGCCTGTCCGTGATGCTGCAATGGCGTTACCAGATGGCGCTGCTGTTCGTGGTGCCGCCGGAAGCGTTCGATCCGCCGCCGAAGGTCGAGTCGGCCATCGTGCGCATGATCCCGATCGCCAACCCGCTGCCGTGCGACCGTGCCACGCTGGAAGCGGTGGTGCTGAAAGCCTTCTCACAGCGCCGCAAGGTGATCCGCAACTGTCTGGCCGGCATGTTCACCGAAGCGCAGATCATGGAGGCCGGCATCGACCCGACCCTGCGTCCGGAAGCGGTCGGACTGGCGCAATACGTCGCGCTGGCGAATCTGCTGAAACCAGCCTGAGCGAGGGCTGGCGGCCGCCCTGTCGTAAAAAATTAACGACAGTCGATACGGATATCGTGCGGTCCAGCCGTGGCGCCGGCACGATACGTGAAGGTACAGGTTTTGACGGCGTCGGGCATGCGCGGCGCTAACGTTGTGGGTGCCTTTTCCGCACTCCTTCCATTTGCTTTCTGAAAATTCGCGGTTCAGGTCCGCGACCATCAGTGAATGGGCCATGCATGAAGTCCATCGATCAGGTCTGCATGATG
>JBGSBQ010000143.1:0-7783 GCA_041730475.1 Sphingomonadaceae bacterium | reverse complement strand
GTGATCATGAGGAGCGCGGCGACGACCCCGGGCACGGCAAAGGGCAGGGCAAAGGCCATGCCCAGCACCGTGGGTGATACCGTGCTGACGATGAGCGCATGGCGGCTGGTGGCCAGTGCGATGCGCTACGCCTGCTGGCGTGCCGGCTTGGGCAGCTCCACGGTGAGCGTGGTGCCGCCGCCCGGGGTGCCGGTCAGGCGCAGCGTCCCGCCCAGATAAGCGGCCCGTTCGCGCGCCATGCGCAGGCCGAATTTGCCAGCCAGCACCGGCGCCGCGCCCGGCAGACCGATGCCGTTATCGGTGACGGTCAACCGGATGTGCTCGGCGTTGTCGTCGATGCTGACCTCGAGCTGAGTGGCGCGGGCGTGCGCCGCGACATTGCGCAGCGCTTCCTCCAGCGCGTGCAGCAGCACCACATTGTGGCTGGCCGGGCAGTCCCACTCGTCGTCGGGCAGGCTGCAACGGGCGGGCAGCGCCTGCTCGCTGCCAAACTGCGCCACCAGTTCGCGCACCGCCACGCGGGCGCCGAGGAATTCCAGCTTGTCATTCCACAGCGTCAGTTGCATCTGGCGGTTGGTGGCCACCACCTGATGCAGCAACTGTTTCATTTGTGCCGCACGTTCTTGTAATGCCGCTTCCTGCGGCATTTTTTGCATTAGCAGGCCCAGATGCATGGTCAGCGCCGTCAGCGACGAGCCCACGCTGTCGTGCAGTTGGCGGGACAAGGAGCGCCGCTCGTTATCCCAGCAGGTATGGACATGGCCCAGCAATTCGCTGAGATCGGCACTACGTAGCTGCTCGGGAACGGACATGGGGTCGCTCGGTTCAGGGGGAAGGGTGGGAGCGCGCATCACTGGCGCTCGGCGAGGGGCTGGTCGCTACCGATGGCTTGCAGCAGCAGTGCCAGATCGACCGGCTTGACCAGGTGCAGGTCAAAGCCGGCGGCCAGCACGCGCTGCATGTCTTCGGCCTGGCCGTAGCCGGTCAGGGCAATCAGTTTGATGTCGCGGGTGGCAGCGTCGGCGCGCAGGCGGCGTGCCACCTCGTAGCCGTCGATGCCGGGCAGGCCGATATCGACCAGCGCCAGGTCGGGCTGGTAGCTGGCGGCCAGCGCCACGCCTTGCAGGCCGTCTGCCGCATGCCGCACCTCATAGCCGTAGCAGCTCAGCATCATGGCCATCATTTCGCGGCCATCGTCATTGTCTTCGATCAGCAGCACGCGCGGCTTGCCATGCGGCGCCACGCCCGCCAGCAGCGCCGTCGTCACGGGCTGGGCGGCGATGCGCGGCAGGCGCAGCGTGAAGGTGCTGCCGGCGCCGGGGCCGTCGCTGTCGGCGCCGATATTGCCGCCATGCAGTTCCGCCAGCCGCCGTACCAGCGACAGGCCGATGCCGAGGCCGCCCTGGGCCCGCTCCAGCGTACTGCTACCCTGAACGAACACATCGAAAACATGGGGCAGCAGGTCGGCACTGATGCCGACCCCGGAGTCGCACACGGTCAGCCAGACATCGTCGGCATCGGCCCAGGTGCGCAGCGTGATGCGGCCGCCGGCTGGCGTGTACTTGAGGGCATTGTCCAGCAGGTTGCTGATGATCTGTTCGAGCCGGGTGGCATCGCCATCGACCCAGCCCGGCTGCAGATCCTGTGCCAACTGGTAGGGCGCGCTGCGGCCGGTGGCGCGGCAGGTTTCCAGGCTGGCCGCCACCAGCACGGCCAGGTCGAGCGGGGTCCGCGTCAGCCGGATCTTGCCGGACATGGCGCGCGACAGGTCGAGCAGGTCGTCGACGATGCGCCCCAGATGCTGGCTCTGACGCTGGATGATCTGGCGCGCGCGGGCCACGCTGTCGGCCGCCACGCCGGGCAGGCCGATCAGCGCGGCGGCGCTGCTGATGGCGCTCAGCGGATTGCGTAATTCATGGCCTAGCATGGCGAGAAACTCATCCTTGGCATGGTTCTGCCGCTCGGCCGACTGGCGCACCTCGACTTCCCGGCGCAGCCGCTGGTTGGCGGCAGTCAATTCAGTGGTGCGCAGGCTGAGCTGGCGCGTCTGTTTTTTCAGCTCTTCATTCTTGACGGCCAGTGCCACGAATACGGCAATCTTGGCGTGCAGCACTTGCGGAATCACGGGCGTGAACAGGAAGTCGACCGCGCCGTACTGGTAAGCCTTCAGCCGGTCAAGCTCGTCGGTCAGAAAAGCGGTCAGGAAGATGATCGGGATGCCGGCCGAGCGCGCGCGCGCGTGGATCGCCGCCGCCGTCTCAAAGCCATCCATGCCGGGCATGTGCAGGTCCAGCAGGATCACGGCAAAATCATGCAGCAGCACGTGGCGCAAGGCGTCGCGGCCGGAGCGCGCCGCCAGCACTTCATAGTGGTCGTCGCTGGCCCAGCTGTCGAGCAGACTGGTCAATGCGAACAGGCTGTTGGCATCGTCGTTGACCACGAGGATTTTGGGTTGGGCGAGTTTAGGCACGGTGCGGCATCAACAGGAACTTGGAGGGCCAGCCAGCTGCCGGAGGAGTGATGGACCGATCATAGCGCGGCCGATTTTGACTGTCAAAAAGCCCGCGTTCAATCGAGCGCAGCCGTAGTAGCGCGGCGTTTGTGTTCGAGCGCGCACAGAGCGCGGCGCGTGGCAGGCGCACAGTACAGGGGTTTCCACCCAATCCCTGAAAGGATGCACCATGAATCTCGATACCGTGATAGACCGCGCCTACGCCGAACACAGCCTGCGGGCGCTGGCCGAGGCCCCGCCCAGTGCGCTGCGCGGCGTCAGCGCCAAGGATGCCAAGGCGCTGGCGCAGGCGTTCAATGTGCATACGGTGCGCGAACTGGCGAATCTGGAATGTGTGCGCTGGGCTGCCGCGATCACTACGCTGGCCGACCAGGAAGTGCTGGCGCCGTCCGAGCAGGCGCGCGAATCGCTGCTCGACGATGCAGTCGAAATGACGTTTCCCGCCAGTGATCCGCTGTCCATCGATGCCGGCATAACGCGCATCGAGGTGGCGCCGGACCGGGTCGATGCGCAGCAGGACCATCAGCATGCGGGCCAGATGGAGGAGGCCACCGCGCAGGGCGCGCACAAGGAAGAAGCGCAGTCCAGCCATTGAGGCCTCCGGTGCGCGGTCAGGCCAGCGTCGGCAGCAGCGGGGCGGCCGCTGGCGCCACCGCAGCGGTGCGCAGCAACTGGGCGCTGCAGCAGCGGTTTTTGCCGCTGCGCTTGGCTTCATACAGGGCCTGGTCCGCGACGGCGATCAGGGTCTCGACGGCGTCGGCGTCGTCCGGGAACAGGGCGATACCGATGCTGGTCGACAGTTGCAGGGGGATGCCGTTGACCACATAGGTCTCGGCCACGGCAGCGATCAATTTGGCAGCGGGTTCCTGAGCGTCGGACAGCGTATCGAGTTCACCCATGACGATGACGAATTCGTCGCCGCCGACCCGGGCTACCGTGTCTTCGCGGCGCGCGCAGCCCACCAGCCGCTGGGCCACCAGGCGCAGGATTTCGTCGCCGCAGGCATGGCCGTGGGTATCGTTGATGGCCTTGAAGCCATCGAGGTCGAGATACATGACGGCGGCCTTGCGTTGCTGGCGGCTGGCATGCAGCAGCACGGTGGCGATGCGGTCCTCCAGCAGGCGCCGGTTGGGCAGTCCGGTCAGCGGATCGTGCAACGCCAGTTCCTGCTGCTGCTTGCTGTACTGGGCCAGTTCCTTGTACAGCAGCCGCACTTCCAGCATGTTGTGGATGCGTTTGTGCACTTCCAGCAAATCAAACGGTTTGCTGATGAAGTCGCGGGCGCCGGCTTCCAGCGCGGCGATCTTGAAGCTGGGCTGGGCGGTCAGCGCCAGCACTGGCAGGTAGCCGCCCTGTTCAATTTCCTTCAAGCCCTTCATGACCTGGAAACCATTCAGCCCCGGCATCTGCAAGTCCAGCAGGATCAGGTCGTAGCAGTGCTGGCGGTGCAGCGGACAGACTTGTTCCGGCAGCATGGTGGAGGTGACATCGGTATAGCCGGCCTCTTGCAGGATCTCCTGCATCAGTTCGAGGTTGTCGGCGCAGTCGTCCACCACCAGGATTTTGGCGCGCAGGATTTGTTCTTGGCTGGGCATAAGGGTCTCAGTCGGTGCTTGCTCACAGGGCCTGGTTTGGCACTGGCATGGGCCAATAGTAGGTCGATCTTAGCCTGCCGCGCTGTGCGGTGGCGCACGTAATGGCCTGAGTCTAGCAAGCGCATGCAATATTGCTTGTAGGACAGAGCCGCGTCCGCAGGTAGGAAAGCTGGTGGCGTCACGCGCGCGGCAGGCAATTGCAAAATAGATATTAATTATAAGCTAATTTTGGCCGCCAGTTGTGCGCTCAGTGTCGCCAGCACCTGTTGCAGCTGCTCAATGTCGTAGGGCTTTTGCAGCGTGTGGGTGGGAAAGTCGAGATGGCGCGTCAGCGCATCGCCGTAACCGGTGGCGAACAGCAACGCCAGCTCTGGCTGGCGCTGGTGGGCGCTGCGCGCCAGCTCGATGCCGGACATGCCGGGTAGGCTGACATCGGTGAACAGGATATCGAAGCGGTGGGCCGCCAGTTGCGGCAGCGCGGCTTCGGCGCTGTCGACGGCTTGCACGGTGTGGCCCAGCGCGCGCAAGGTTTCACAGACCAGATAACGGGCATCCGGATTATCTTCCACGACCAGCAGGCGCAGCGGGCGAGTGCCGGCCTCGGGCACGTTGCGGGCCGCCGGGACCAGGGTGCACAATATGCCGGCGACGGCGTCATGCTGGTCACGCACCGGCGTGTAATACAGGTCGAGCGGCAACTGGCAGGGCGCACCGTCGCGCCAGCCCGGCAGTAACTGGTGCCGGTAACTCAGGCTGTGGCCATCCTGCACCGGCTGCAGGGCGGCGTTGTTCCAGGTCCAGGCTGGCGGCAGCAGCGACGGCACGCTGGCGCCGGGAGCTTGCAGTCCGTCCAGGCCCAGCAGCGTCAGATAGGCATCGTTGTAGACGATCACCGGTCCCGGTCCCCAGCGCAGCAGCATGGCCGTGGGGGAGTTGAGCAGGAGGTCGATCGCCAGCCGCAGGCCAGCCGGCCAGCCGTCGGCACTGCCCAAGGCAGTACGCGACCAGTCCGGGCTGGGCGGTGTGACGGGGGCGGGCTGACTCATGCGCAAACACCTCTCTGTGGGCGGCGCCCCGGGGGAGCGCTGGTGTCTGGCATGCTACACCAAATCGGCAAAAAAAAAGCCCGCTACGGGAGCGGGCTAAATCTATTTCCTTGGAGGAGAATAGAGGAGACAGGTGAATGATGCTGCATCGCGCAAACGAAAGCAAATTTTTATTGATGATAATCAATATCACGCGGATGAATAAGGTATCTAACGGTCCATCTTTTACCCGGCAGAGCGCATCGGCAGC
Source organism: Sphingomonadaceae bacterium (assembly GCA_041730475.1). Classification (GTDB taxonomy): domain Bacteria; phylum Pseudomonadota; class Gammaproteobacteria; order Burkholderiales; family Burkholderiaceae_D; genus Rugamonas. The sequence continues at coordinate 2,380 of JBGSBQ010000143.1, read as the reverse complement.
TAGAATCGGGGTGTCGCGGCCGCGCGCCGTTCTAACGATAGAGGAATTGTTTATGGCTACCGTGCTGCGCCATCGCAAGGTCAAGATTGTGGTGCTCGATGTTGGGGAGCTCATCGACGGCCATTGCGGGCCCGGCGATATCGCCATCCTGGCCGATGCGTCAGGTTGGTGGACCAAGTTTGTCGGCGAGGACGGGCAGGTCGATTGTTATGGCGATCCCTATCCCAGCTATAACGAAGCCTTGTGGGCGGCCAAGGCGGCGGCGGAGTTCGGACTGGAATGAAACGCTGGACAAGGGCTGGGTGGCTCTCTATAATGCTGCTTCTCTTGAACGGCATGCCTGTTTAGAGAAGCAACAAACGCAGGTAGTTGAAGCTTGGTAAAGTGGTTGATTTGGTGTTTAGTGCGCCAGACCGACGAAACGATAGAAAATATCGAACTTTGCAAAACAAAATTAATGCGATATAATGTTGACTTAAGCGGCTGTAGCTCAGCTGGATAGAGTACTTGGCTACGAACCAAGGGGTCGTGGGTTCGATTCCTGCCAGCCGCACCAGAATTTGTTGTACGAGAAGGGCCTTGAGGCGTAATCCTCAAGGCCCTTTTTGTTCGTCTGGACGATTTGTATGTGTGTGCCGTATATTTCCTTGTGTTTTGTATAATTGGAATGTGGAAATTATAATTTATTATTGACAACTGTAATTGCTAATGTTTTAATGGGTCTCCTTACACGAACTGCAGGAAACTTCCCATGAAAAAGATTGCGATGTTGTTGGCTGGTCTGGCACTGTTTAGTAACGCTCAGGCGACCGTCTACCAATACGATTTCACGGCAACGATCCAGGAAATGGTCGAATTCTCGCCGTTGACCTTCTCGGGCGGTTCGGTCACGTCCAGCAGCCTGTCGGGCAATCTGGTGGCAGTGGGCGATGTTGTCCACGGCCAGTTCAGCTACGACACCGCGACCGGCGTATTCCTGCAACTCGGCAGCACCGCGCTGTACTCGGCGGCCGGCAGCCAGAACGGCATCAGCGCTTCGATCGGCGGTCATGATCTGGCGCTGGCGAACACGGTGTACAGCAACTCCAATGTGCAGGTCGCCAACAATGCTGGCGTGCTGAAGGGCGGCGATGGCTTTGGTGTCAGCAACGTCGCGCTGAATGGGGCTGCCAAGCAAATCATGTCGGTATCGTTTGTCGACAAAAGCGGTCACGCGCTGAGCAGCAATGCCGTGCCGGGTGCGCTCGATTTTGTCGATTTCACCAAGGCCAGCTTCAGCTATCTGTACACCTCGACGCAGACCGGTGCGCTGGTGGGCGCGAATGGCGACCTGACGTCGGTCACCGTGACCAGTGCCGTGCCGGAACCAGAGACCTATGGCATGCTGCTGGCAGGTCTGGGGCTGGTGGCGTTTGCCGCGCGCCGCAAGCAACGCGCCTGAGCAGGCGAGAGTATTTTTCTAAAAGAAGATTTCTCAAAAGCACGCTTGGCGTAACAGAAAAGCGCTGCTATAATGTTGTCTTTCGCGGCTGTAGCTCAGCTGGATAGAGTACTTGGCTACGAACCAAGGGGTCGTGGGTTCGATTCCTGCCAGCCGCACCAGAATATTGGGGTCAGATCGCAAGGTCTGGCCCCTTTTTCTATTGTGTGCCGCAGTTTGACACGGTGCAGGCTACACCGTGGAACTTTAAGTCGCGTCGCTGGTCTGACCTTATACTGAACGCCAGTTGACACGGAGGGTGCCATGGCGAATGATGCAAACCTCGCAGTCCGGGTTTCAGTATTGGAAGTGCAAATGGCGACCGTTGCTGCTGACGTCGCGGAAATCCGCGCCAATTACGTCACCAAGGCCTACCTTGATGAACGATTGGCTGCGTTCAAGGCGGAGCTGGATGCGCGCTTGAATACTTTCGTGACGAAAGATGAATTCCGCGAGGAACTGAGCAAGCTTGAGCAACGTCTGCACACCTGGGTGCTGAATATGTTCATCAAAATGTTTTTGGCGCTATTTTTCTCGCTGGCCGGCCTGCAAATCGCGATGTTTCAAATCTTCCTACACAAATAATCGCTACGCCAATTAGCTGTTGGCATTTCCCCGTAAATCACCGATGATCTGTCGTTCATAGCGACGGGGAGCATGCATGACCATCATCACCTGCATCGAAGACTTACGGAAGCTGGCGCAGCGGCGCGTGCCGCGCATGTTTTACGATTACGCCGATGCGGGGTCGTGGACGGAATCGACTTACCGCGCCAACGAAAGCGACTTCCAATCCATTAAATTCCGCCAGCGGGTGGCCGTCAATCTGGAAAACCGTAGTCTGCGCAGCAGCATGGTGGGACTGCCGGTGGCGATGCCGGTGGCGCTGGCACCGACCGG
>JBGSBQ010000142.1:0-7803 GCA_041730475.1 Sphingomonadaceae bacterium | reverse complement strand
CAGTTTGGCGCTCCGACGTGGAGCCGCACGATTGCCGATACGACGGCGCTGGTGCTGGCACAAGCGCATGCAGGCGGTCCTGAGTGGTGGAATCAGCATCGCGGCATCTACCATTTGAGTAGCCAGGGCCAGACTAATTGGTACGAATTCACCCGTGCCATCCTCGACGAGGCCGGTATCGATTGCCGTGTGGTTCCAATCACTTCGGCCGAGTACCCGGTGCCGGCGCGTCGTCCGGAATATTCGGTGCTGTCGTCCGAGCGCCTCACCGCGCGCTGCTGCCGTTTGCCGGAGTGGCGCGAGGCGCTGAAACTCTGCCTTACATAGAAACCGGGATTGGCACCTGATACGGCCAATTTGCGAATTGCTGTCCTGAGCGCACGGTCTATTTTGTTACTCGACACATTTGTTCGTGCACACGGACAAATGTGTCGTTTTTTTTGGACAGTTGTTTTGCCTAGGGGCCGGGCTCTAAAACGGTGCCATCCCCTTGTAACGCCCATAACGGCAGGCGGTAGCGGCGATATATACGGTGAAGCTCTAAATCTACGATGGAAATGATATTAGTAAGTCAAGTTGGCTTGATGCATAGTATTTATTTCTCACTAATTATCACGTGGATTGCGCCATGGCTGCTCAAGTTCTCGTTGTTGAACCTGAATCTGCGGTTCAGGAGCTGATTGCCCTTAACCTCGGCATGGCCGGCTACGGCGTGCAGCGTGCCGCCGACGCCGAACATGCCTTGGTGATGATGGCTGACGCGGTGCCCGACTTGTTGCTGTTGGACTGGATGTTGCCGGGCCAGTCAGGGCTGGCGCTGATCCGCCGCTTGCGCAGCCAGCACCAGACGCGTGACTTGCCCATCATCATGGTGACGGCGCGCAGCAGCGAGCAGGACAAAATCATGGCGCTGGAAAGCGGTGCCGACGATTACATCACCAAACCCTTCAGCCCGCGTGAAATGCTGGCCCGTGTGCATGCCGTGTTGCGGCGCGGCCAAGCCAGCAGCTATGCGGCGCCGGATGCGGTGCAGATGGCCGGCCTGCGGCTCGATCCCCGCACTTTGCGGGTGACGGCGGGCAGCCGCCAGCTGGCGCTGGGGCGGGTGGAATTCAAATTGCTGAACTTCCTGATGCACCACCCGGAACGCGTTCACACCCGGGCCCAGCTGCTGGACCAGGTGTGGGGTAACAGCGTCTATCTGGACGAGCGCACCGTTGATACCCATGTCGGGCGCTTGCGCAGTGCGCTGCAGCCCAGCGGCCATCAAGAACATATCGAGACGGTGCGTGGCAGTGGCTACCGCTTCGTGGCGTGGGACAGTCGCAAGCAGGGCTGTGGCGCCGGTGTGAACTGGCATGGAGTGCTGGCGTGAATCTCGACCAGCTGGTCATCCTGAGTCCCCGCGAGCAAGAGTATCTGGTGCATGCGCTGGAAGCGGCGCTGCCGGTGCGCGATGCGCGCCAGTTTTTCTTATGGACTCAGGGGCAGATGCAGTCCTTGTTGCCGCACCAAATCCTGGTCTGCCTGCAATTCGGCGCCCACAATGAAGTGCTGCACAGCGAATGTCTGCACAGCGTTGTGCTCGATCCGCACCTGCGCTGCCGGCTCAGCGACCGCGACAGCGGACTGGCGCTGCGGCTGGCCCGTTATTGCCGTGACGGCGGTGCCAGCTTGCCCGCCATGCTGGACCATGGTCCCGATGGCACCACCCGCACGCCCCTGTTGCCATTCCGGGCGGAACTGCAGCGCTACGGCGTCGACAACGTGCTGCTGCACGGCAGCGAGCCAAATGGCGGAAGCTCGACCGTGTTTGTGCTGTTCGGACTGCCGCAGCGCCCGCGCGCCCGGCAGGCATATTTCCTCGAATTGCTGTTGCCCTATCTGCATCAGTTGCTGCTGCGAGTCGGTCAGCAGCAGGTCCTGCAGCGGGGTGGGGCGCTGCAACGTCCGGTCAGCGCGCGCGAGGCGGAAGTCCTGCATTGGGTGCGCGAGGGTAAGAGCAATGACGAGATCGGCCAGATCCTTGGGATCAGCGGCCTGACCGTCAAGAATCATTTGCAGCGCTTGTACCGCTTGCTCGGCGTGTCGAACCGGGCCCACGCCATTGCGCGCGGCACCACCTTGCGGCTGTTTGAACAACGCTAGGGCAACGTATGTTGCAAGAAAAGATTGTCGACTATGCAAAGCCCGTGGTAGCCTTAGTTTTATCGCAGGCCAGTCCGGGCACATAAGGAGTAGTTGGGATGGAAGTGGCACAGGTTTACCGTAAGACGGCGGCTCACAAGGCAGCTGGTTTTACCTTGTTGGAGTTGCTGGTCGTCATCGTGATCATTGGTTTGCTGGCCGCGTATGTAGGTCCCAAGTATTTTGCCCAGTTGGGCAAGTCGGAAGTGACGATCGCCAAGGCCCAGATCGAGGCGTTCGAGAAGTCTCTCGATACCTACCGACTCGACGTGGGCCGCTACCCGAGCACCGAAGAAGGCTTGGCCGCCCTGCTGACGGCGCCTGCCACGGCGGGTGCCAAATGGAATGGCCCCTACCTGAAAAAAGGCGTGCCGCCCGATCCGTGGGGCCACCCTTATCAATACCGCGCTCCCGGCAGCAAGGCCGAGTTCGAGATCCTGTCGCTGGGCCGGGACGGCCAGCCGGGCGGTAGCGGCGACGACGCAGACATCAGTTCCCAATAAACGGACTGCTCCCACGTTCGCGTCCCTGAAAGTAGCCGTCTATGCAGTTCGATGTCCGCACCCTGTCGGCCGATATGGTCATTGCCCATCTGTTAATCGATGGTCGCGATGAGGCCGACGCGCGTCGCCAAGTCGAGGCGCGTGGCTTGGTCGTGGCGGCAATCACGCCGGCGCGCAGCGGGCTGGGCTTGCGGGCCGGGCCGGCGCGCGCCAAGGGCTGGGCGCTGGTGCTGTTCAGTCAGGAGCTGCTGGCCTTGCTGACGGCCGGCCTCGGCATCGTCGAGGCGCTGGAAGCGCTGCTGGAAAAGGAAGCGGCGCCCGCCACCCGCAGCGTGCTGGAACGGCTGCTGTCCGGCCTGCGCGAAGGGCAGCGCTTTTCGGCCGTGCTGGCTGAACAACCCGAACTGTTTCCGCCGCTGTATATCGGCATCGTCAAGGCGGCCGAAGGCACGTCCGACCTGCCGCGCTCGCTGGCACGTTTCATCGATTACCAGCAACGGATCGACCTGGTACGGGGCAAGCTGGTGTCGGCCGCCATTTACCCCTGCATCCTGTTGTTGGTGGGGGGCGGCGTCAGCTTGTTTCTGATCGGTTATGTGGTGCCGCGCTTCGCCGAGGTCTATCAGGGCGCCGGCCGCAACCTGCCGTGGCTGTCGCAGCAGATGCTGAACTGGGGCCAGTTCGCCGGCCAGCATACGTTGCTGCTGCTGGGCGGAATCGGGACCGTGCTGGCCGCCGCCGTGCTGCTGGTGCGCCAGCTGATGGGCAGTGGCGGGCTGGCGCGCCTGCTGGCGCGCTTGCCCGGCATTGGCGAGCGCGTGCGCATCTATGAATTATCGCGGCTGTACCTGACGCTGGGCATGCTCAGCGAGGGTGGCATCACCATCGTGCACGCCATCGATACCGTGCAGGGCATGGTATCGGCCGGCATGCGGCAGCGGCTGCAGGCAGCGCGCAGCGCGGTCGAAGCGGGGCTGCCGCTGTCGACCGCTTTCGACAGCAATGGCCTGACCACGCCGATCTCGCTGCGCATGCTGCGCGTGGGTGAACGCACCGGCGACATGGGGCCGATGCTGACCCAGTCGGCGGCCTTCTATGACGGCGAGATTACCCGCTGGATCGACCGCTTTACCCGTACCTTTGAACCATTGCTGATGGCCGCTATCGGCCTGGTGGTCGGCGCCATCGTGGTGCTGCTGTATATGCCAATCTTTGATCTGGCGGGAGATATGTCTTGAGTGCGGTCCTGAATGCGTCGCCCGTCATCGATCCGGCGCTGCTGACGCGCGCGCGCGGCCTGTGCCTGCAAACCAAGCGCGCCCTGGTCGAAGAATTGCAGGCCCTGACCGGTATGGAAGCACGCCCGGTGGTGCAGGCGCTGGCGCAGCCGTTTGGCCTGACAGTGCTGGAGACGGTCGATATGCTGGCCATGCTGCCGGCCTTTGATCTGCTGCCGCTGTCGCAGGCGCTGGCGCGCCACGCGGTGCTGCTGCGTGCTGCGGACGGCCAGTTGTGTGGCGTGATCGCTGATCCGTTTGACCTCGATTTGCAAACCTGGCTCGCTGCGCAGGCCCGTGCGACGGCGCACGCGCCACTGCGTTTCCAGCTGGCGCTGCAGGCCGATATTGCCGCTTACCTGTCCAAGCAGGAAGAGTCGGCACGTGCCACCGACACCTTGCTGCCCGGCGCCAGCGAAGGCCGGCGCGATGGCAAGACGGCGGCGGTGCTGTCGTTCGCGTCGGTGTCGGAAGCGGCCAGTCCGGCGGTGCGGCTGGTCAACTCGACGCTGTACGATGCGCTGAAAGCGGGCGCCTCCGACATTCACCTGGAAAGCACGGCCGGCGGGCTGGCGGTCAAGTACCGCGTCGATGGCGTGCTCGATCACGCCACCTCGGTCAACGGCATCGATGTCGCCGAGCAGATCATCTCGCGCCTGAAGGTGCTGGCCGAACTCGATATCGCGGAACGCCGGGTGCCGCAGGATGGCAGCTTCCGGGTCGAGGCGGGCGGGCGCGAGATCGATTTGCGGGTCTCCATCATGCCCAGCATCCATGGCGAAGATGCGGTGATCCGTATCCTCGACAAGCGCGCCATGATCGAAGCCTACGGCTCGCTGACGCTGGAAGCGCTGGGCTTTGACGCGCCGTCGCTGGCCACACTGCGGGTGCTGGCGCAAGAAGCCTATGGCATGCTGCTGGTGACCGGGCCAACCGGCTCCGGTAAGACCACCACGCTGTATGCGGCGCTGACCGAGATCCATAACGGCCGCGAAAAAATCATCACCATTGAAGACCCGGTCGAATACCAGCTGCCCGGCATCCTGCAGATCCCGGTCAACGAAAAGAAGGGGCTGACCTTTGCCAAGGGCCTGCGTTCGATTCTGCGGCATGACCCGGACAAGATCATGGTGGGCGAAATCCGCGACCGCGAAACCGCCGAAATTGCCGTGCAGTCGGCACTCACCGGCCACTTGGTACTGACCACCGTGCACGCGAATAACGTGTTCGACGTCTTTGGTCGCTTCACCCATATGGGTATCGACCCGTATGCCTTCGTGTCGGCACTGAACGGCATCTGGGCCCAGCGCCTGATCCGCACCAACTGCCCGCATTGCGCCGCGCCTTACACACCGGATGCGCGCGAACTGGCCAGCGTAGGCCTCAGTCACGCTGACGTACAGGACTACCGCTTCCTGCAGGGCAAGGGCTGCGGCGACTGTCGCGGCACCGGTTACAAGGGCCGCCGTTCGATCGCCGAGATTTTGACGCTGAACGACGAGATCCGCGAACTGATCGTCGACAAGCGGCCGATCCGCCAGATCAAGCAGGCTGCCCACGCCAATGGCACGCGCAGCCTGCGGCTGGCGGCGCTGGAACTGGTGAAGCGCGGCGCCACCACACTGGACGAAATCAAACGGGTGACCCTGCATGCGTAGAGCTCTTGGACAATCGTTGCGGATTGAGGTCGCGCCGCACGCGGTCAGCCTGCTGCGCCTGAGCCGCTGGCGCGGCGCGCCCGTCACGCCGCTGGCGCGGCACGTGATCACGGCCAGCGCCGAGCATCCCTTCGATGCGATCGCGCAGGCCTTGCGCGCCTTGCTGGGCGAGCTGGAACTGCGCAGCTGGCCGGTCAGCTTTGTGCTGGCCGACGAATTGACGCGGCTGTGGCAAGTCACGCCGCCAACGGGCGCCACCCGCATGGCCGACCTGGAAGCGGCGGCGGCACTGCGCTTCCAGTCGCTGTATGGCGAAGCGCCGGGCGCCTGGCAATTCAGCGCCGACTGGAATACGCGCCAGTCATTCTTTGCCGCTGCCGTGCCGCGCACCTTGCTGGCCGAATTGCAGCAGGTGGCCGACGAATTCAAGTTATCGGTGGTCGCGATCACGCCGCATTTCGTCAGTGCCTGGAATCGCTGGCAGCCGGCCCTGAAGCCGGACAGCTGGTATGGGCTGGTGCATGACGGCGTGCTGACGCTGGCGCTGGTGGCCGCAGCGACGCGCCGTGGCGGACAGTTGAAAGCGGTGCGCGCACTGCCACTGCCGGCCGACGCATCGCCCGCCTGGCTGGCGCAGACAGTGCAGCGCGAAGCCTTGTTACATAACCTCAGCCTGCCGGCGCGGCTGCAAGCCAGTGGAGCGCTGCCGGCCAGCTGGACCCATGCATCGGGCCAGCCCGGCGCCATTGCGTGCGTGGCACTGGACGGGAGCCTGTGATGCGCGCCATGCAGATCGACTTCGCCCCGCGCAGCTTGCGCCGCACGCTGTTCCACACCCACCCGGCGCTGCTGGCCGTGGGCCTGTCAGGCTTGCTGCTATGCGCGGCGGCAGGGTGGAGCGGCTGGCAGCTGCTGGAGCAGCAACACCAGCGTGAACATCAGCTGCGTCACCTGCAGCAACGTGCGGCGGCCCTGTCGGCCGCGCCGGTCGCTGTGGCCCAGAACACGATACCGGCTGCGCAGGCGGCATTTGTCAACAGCGCCATCCTGCAACTGAACCTGCCGTGGCGCGCGCTGCAGGATGCGGTGGCGGCGGCCACGCCGCGCAGCGTGGCCTTGGTCGCGCTGGAACCGGAGCCGCGCAAGCAGCTGCTGAAAATTATCGCTGAAACCAAGACGAGTGACGAGATGGTGGCGTACGTGGCAGAACTGAAGCAGCAGGAGCTGTTCAGCAGCGTGCTGCTGACGCGCCATGAAGTCAATGAGCAGGACCCGAATCGTCCGCTGCGCTTCCAGCTGGAAGCCGTGTGGGTGGCCCGATGAGCGCCGCCAGCACGTCGGTCAATCTGGCAGCGCTGCTGCTGCGGTCACGGCTGGCGCTGTCCCGCGCAGGTGCCCCAGCGGTGTTGGCGCTGCTGTCGTGCGTGGCCGCCGGCGCAGCGTGGGCATGGATGCTGCCGCAGCGCGCCCAGCAAGCGCAATGGCTGGCGCAACCACTGCCGGTCCCGCGCACGCTGGCCAGCGCGCCGCCACCACCTTCCGCCAATCAGAATCTGGCCGCTTTCTACGAGGTGCTGGGCGAACGGCGCTATGCCGAGCAGCAGGTCAAGCTGTTGTTTGACCTGGCGGCCAAATCGAACCTGACCCTGGCGCAGGGCGAGTACAAGGCAGCATTCGATAAGGCCAGTGGTGTCAGCACGTATCAGGTGCTGTTGCCGGTCAAAGGGTCATATGGCGCGATCTGGCAGTTCGCCATGCATAGCCTGCGCGAGATGCCGTTTGCGGCGCTCGATGAAATCAGCTTCCGGCGCGACAGCATCGCTGAACCAGTGGTGGAGGCGCGCTTGCGCGTCACCCTGTACCTGAAGGATGCAGAACCGGTGGTGCAGCCATGAAGCCCTATCAGATAGTCATGGCGCTGGCGCTGGCCGGTGCCGCCGGTCTGGTGTTGTTTGGCGACCGTAGCTCGTCGAGCGACGTCGCCGAACCAGTTGAGCGGGCCAGCCGTGCCCCTGAGTCCAAGCCGGTTGCGGCGAGTCGGGCCGCGCCGGGCGAGGTCATGATCCTGCCATTACTGCCGCGTGCCGAATTGATCGGCGCAGCGGGCGAGGGCAGTTTCGCGTCGGCTGATGGCGTGTTTGATGGTCAGAACTGGAATCCGCCGCCACCGCCGCCACC
>JBGSBQ010000141.1:0-7807 GCA_041730475.1 Sphingomonadaceae bacterium | reverse complement strand
GTCTGCCAATCGGACAAAAATTGCTCGGGTCGGGCAATTTTTGTCCGATTGGCAGACCTGACCCTAATGCCGTGACCCTAATGCCGCAGATCTGCTGGCGAACCCCACCGACGCAAAGCCGGGGTCAGACCCGGCGGGTCTGACCCCAGGTGTCGTTCTGGGGTGCAGGCGCGCGCGACGGCCCCGTAACTTAGCGGCATTAAGACCTGACCCCGGTTTTAGGGACTCAGCCTTTGAGTTGCAGGGCGCGTTCGTACAGCGCGTTTTTCTTGCGGCCGGTGATTTGGGCCGCCAGGCTGGCCGCTTGCTTGACCGAGCATTCGGCCAGCAGGATGTTCAGGATGCGCTCGGCCTCGGCGTCTTGCGCTTCGTCGGCGACGGCGGCGCCGGCCAGCAGGACCACGAATTCGCCTTTTTCACGGTGCGGGTCGGCCTTGATCCAGGCTTCGGCTTCGGACAGCGGGCAGCGGTGGATTTCTTCGAACATCTTGGTCAGTTCGCGTGCAAACACCACTTCACGTTCGGGCTCGAACGCTGCCGCCAGTGCGCCAGCGCAGTCGAGGATACGGTGCGGTGCTTCGTAGAACACCATCGTCGCCGTTACCGTGCGTAGCGTGGCGAGGAAGTTCTCGCGTTGCTTGGCCTTGGCCGGCAGGAAGCCGACAAAATAAAACTGGTCGTTCACCAGACCACTGGCCGACAGCGCCGTCACGGCGGCCGAAGCCCCCGGCAGCGGCAGTACGCGCAGTCCGGCGGCGCGCACCGCATCGACGATGCGCGCGCCGGGGTCGGAAACGGCCGGGGTGCCGGCGTCCGACACCAGCGCGATCCGTTCACCCGCTTGCAGGCGCGCGATCAGCGTGTCCGCCACTTCGCGCTCGTTGTGCATGTGGGCCGCAATCAGCGGCTTGTGCAGACCGAAGCGGGTCATCAGTTGCGCCGTGTTGCGGGTGTCTTCGCAGGCGACAGCGTTGACCAGGCTCAAGACGTGCAGCGCGCGCAGGCTAATATCGGTCACATTGCCGATCGGCGTCGCCACCACGTACAGGGTTGCGCTAGGATAGGACTGGTGCGCCATTTCGCCCATGACGGGCAGGCTGGCGAGGGAGATCGGTTCGGGTACGGTCATGGGGGATAGGATGCTGGCCAAAAGTGTTAGGTTGCTGCTGCTGGGCGCGTTCGCCGCGCTGGCGGCCGGTTGCGGTACGCCATGCGGGATACCGGGCGTGCTGTGCGCCCCTATCTTATCAGACAGCCGACCGCCGCCGCGGCCAGCAGCCCGGCCAGCAGCGTTGCCCATGCCGGCCAACCTGCCGCCGCGCCCGGTCGCCGCGCCCGCCCCCGCAGCCGAAACCTTTGCCGTGAGCTTGCCCGGTACCAGCGTGCTGCAAGCTGCACCGTCTACGGCCAGCGCGCCCGGCGCACTGCCATCGGAGCAGCCGCTGCGCGTCGCCGTGCTGCTGCCGCTGCGCTCGGACACGCTGGGCCCGGCCGCCGCCGCGCTGCGGGCCGGCTTGCTGGCGGCCTGGGAACGCGACCGCGATAACCTGACGTTGGAGGTGATCGACAGCGGTGAGCTGACCCAGGATGTGCTGTCCAGTTATGCGGCCGCATCCAACCGCTACGACCTGCTGATCGGCCCGCTGTCGCGAGCGGCCGTGGCCGCCGTGGCGGACAGCGCGCTGGTACTCAAACCGACCATTGCACTGAATACCCCGGAAGCCCAGAACGGGCCGCTGCCGCCGCTGATGCTGGCGATCGGCCTGTCGATCGAGGAGGAAGCCCGGCAGGCCGCGCTGTGGGCGGCGCGCCAGCATCCGCATGGGCGGGCGCTGGTACTGGCGACCGGTACCGCATGGCAGCGCCGTGTGGCCTATGCGTTCGCCGAGCAATGGCAGCACGACCAGCTGCACGCCAGCGTGCTGGAACTGGGTGCGCAGAACGGCTATCTGAGCGATCCGGAGCTGGTGCGCCTGCGCGCCCGCATCCAGTCCGACCCGCCCACGCTGATCTTCGCCGCGCTGGGCGCTGACCAGACCCGCCAGCTGCGCATTGCACTGCTGAATGTGCTGCCCGAAATGGCCGATGACGGCGCGCTGCCCGACACCGCTCCCGCGACCGGCACCCTGAGCGGCGAACAGGCGCTGACCCAGGCCAGCATCCTGCCGATCTACGGCACCTCGGCGCTGAATCCTGGCAGCGACGGCGTGTCCAGCCGCGTACTGGACGGGGTGCGCCTGCTGGACTTGCCGTGGCAGTTACAGCGCGATCATCCGGCCGTAATGGTCTATCCGCGTCCGCCTGCGGCGGGCGGCGCCGACCTGCAGCGCCTGTACGCGCTCGGCATCGACGCCTACCGGATCACGCGCGAGATCGCGCGCCAGCCGGTGACGCGCTTCCATCTGGACGGCGTGACGGGGCGGCTGACCATCCGCTTTGGTGATGGTCCGGCCAGCTTCGAGCGGCTGGAGCAGGCGGCCCGCTACCTGAACGGCGTAGCGCAGCCAGTACCGATTCCGTGAGGCCGCCATGCCGCGCACAGCGCGCCAGCAACTGGGCTGGCAGGGCGAACAACGGGCGCTCGACTATCTGTGCCGTCACGGTTTGGTGCTGGTCGAGCGCAACTTCCTGTGCAAGCTGGGCGAGATTGACCTGATCATGCGCGATGGCGTCCATCTGGTGTTTATCGAGGTGCGCCGGCGCGCCAACCGCAAGCATGGCGGCGCCGCCGCCAGTGTCACGCCGGCCAAGCAGCAGCGCCTGATCCGCGCCGCTCAGGTCTACCTGCAACGCTATGCACGGCTGCCGCCATGTCGCTTTGATCTGGTCGCCATCGACGGCGCCGAGTTATCATGGCTGCGCAATGTGCTTGAAATGTAAGCATTTTTAACAGCGCTTGTCCGGCCCGCCAAGCGACTGCACTATAATCACCACACTATGAATAATCAACGCATCCTTGCGCACTTCCACGAAAGTGCCGAAATCAAAATCCAGTCCGCCACCGTGCTCGCACCGCATATTGCACAAGCGATCGACATGATGTTCGCGGCCCTATCCAATGGCAACAAGATTCTGGTCTGCGGCAATGGCGGTTCGGCCGCCGATGCCCAGCACTTTGCAGCGGAACTGGTCGGTCGCTTCGAACGCGAACGCTTCCCGCTGCCGGCGCTGGCGCTGACCACCGATACCTCGATCCTGACCGCCGTCGCCAACGATTACAGCTACCGCGAGATTTTCTCGAAACAGGTACAGGCCTTCGGCCAGGCCGGCGATATCCTGCTGGCGCTGTCGACCTCGGGCAACTCAGCCAACGTGATGGCCGCGATTGAAGCCGCGCTGGAACGTGAAATGCGCATCGTCGCGCTGACCGGCAAGGGCGGCGGCGCCATCGGCAAGCTGCTGACCGATGCCGATGTCCATATCTGCGTGCCGGCCGACCGTACCGCCCGTATCCAGGAAGTCCACCTGGTCACCATCCATTGCATTTGCGACGGCATCGACGTCGCGCTATTCGGAGGAGATGTAAATGAGTAAAGCCGGCTCCGGCCTGGTCTGGAAACGCCTGCAACGCCCGTTGGCCCTGAGCCTGCTGTGCGCGGCCATGGTGGGAAGTTTATCGGGTTGCGTGGCGATCGTCGCCGGGGGTGCCGTATCGGGCACGCTGGCGGCAGCGGATCGCCGTACCTTTGGCGCGCAGACCGAAGACCGGGCGATTGAAGTCAAGAGCGCGGTCAAGATGAAAAATGTGACGGGCGATGCCGGTCACGTCAATGTCAACAGCTTCAACCGCCGCGCGCTGGTCACCGGCGAAGTGCGCGATGAAGCGATGAAGGCGGCGGTTGAACGCGAAGTGCGCGGCATCGATGGCGTGCTGTCGGTCTCGAACGAACTGGAAATCGCCGGTCCGGCCAGCTATACCTCGCGCTCCAACGATGCGCTGATCACCGGCAAGGTCAAGGCCAGCCTGGTCGACATGAAAGATATTTCGGCCAACTCGTTCAAGGTCATCACCGAACGTGGCGCAGTATTCCTGATGGGCCGCGTGACCCAGCGCGAGGGCCAGATCGCGGCCGACGTGGCGCGTGGCGTCAGCGGCGTCACCAAGGTGGTCAAGGTGCTGGAATACATCACCGAAGAAGAGTGGAAGACTTACCAGCCCAAGCCTTCCGGCAGCAACGTTCCTCTGAACTAAGGTTAGCGCAGCGATCATGACGGCATCCACTTCTTCCAAAGCCTGGCTCAAGCCGGTGCTGGCCGCAGTCGCACTGGCCGGCGCAGCAGCCTTTGCTTACGTGGCACTGAACCAGCGCAGCAGTGCGCCGGAAATCACCTTTGTCAGCATCAAGGGTGAAAAGATCAGCCCTGAAAGTCTGCGTGGCAAGGTGGTGATGGTCAATTTCTGGGCCACCTCGTGCACCACCTGCGTGGCCGAGATGCCGAAAATGGTCGAGACCTATAACAAGTTCAAGGGTCAGGGACTGGAATTCGTCGCCGTGGCGATGAGTTACGATGCGCCCAACTATGTGCTGAACTATGCGGAAACGCGCCAGCTGCCGTTCAAGGTGGCGCTCGACGTGACGGGCGAGGCGGCCAAGGCCTACGGCAACGTGGCGATGACGCCGACCACCTTCGTGATCGGCAAGGATGGCAAGATCCTCAAGCGCTATCTGGGCGAGCCGGATTTCCCGGCGCTGCACAAACTGCTCGAGAAATCGCTGCAGGGATAAGCAAAGGGACGCCGCGGCGTCCCTTTTTTGCTTAGAAACCAGCCTGCAAGGACAGGTACCAGCCGTGCTGCTTCTTCGGATTGAACACGGTGATATCCCCCAGTTCCGCATACGCCGCCGTCAACGACAGGTTTTTGCTCGGGAACCAGGCCACAAAGGCATCGTAATACGCCTTCTCGTGATCGACCCCGAGGTTGTGCGGCTTGCGCCGGTATTCGGCGCCGATGGCCAGCTGGCGGTGCGCCAGATACGCTACCGAGAATTCCGGCATCAGGCGCAGGCTGTCGCCCTGATCACCGCCAAAACCGAGTAGGCCCATCTGATTGGCGCGGGTCGCACGCAGCGTGCCATTCAGCAGCAGGCTTTGCTCGAACAAAATCTTGGTCGCCGCCACGTAGTAGTCAAAGCCGTGATCATCCTTGGCGCCCAGTTGCTTGACGTTGCTCACGCCCAGCGCACCCAGCCCGCCGATACCCTTGTTGCGCTTGTACTGGATGCCGATCGCCACTTGCGGCATCAGCGTGTCCTGCGCATACACGGCGTCGCCGGCCACGCGCAGCTTCAGGCCTAAAATGTCCTGACGAATCCGCAGCTGATCCAGCGGCGCCAGCCGGCCCTGAAAGTCCTGCTTGGCCAGTGACAGTTCCAGCCGGTCGGCAATCCCGACCGCCACGCCATAGGTGGCCAGCGAGTAATCCTGGGTATTCACGTAGGTGTAGTGGGCATTCGCGCCCCAGCTGTCGCTGCTGCCATAGCTGGTGATCATGGCCCATGGCGTCAGGCCACCGCCGCCCGCGCCTTCCAGCTGGCTGACGCCGCCGGTGGCGAGGAACTTGCCCATTTCCGGCTGGGTGGCGGCCGGCACTGCCGCCGTGACGATCTGGCGCTGCATCGGCGCCAGCTTGGCCACCAGCTTGTTGGCGTAGCGGGTCGGCACATGGTGTTGTTCCAGCGCCAGCTGCAAGTCCTCGGTCAGCGCATTGAACATGGCGTTGGTGATCTTCAAATCCTGGTGCACGGTGGTCATGTCGCGCACAGTGCCGACGCCGTCCATGGTCTTGTCGCGATATTTGCCGGTGTATTTGCAGGGGCCGCCCGCATATTCGCAGAACTGCTCCTGCAGGCGCGCGTTCAGCTGCACATGGTCAAAATCGGCAAAATTGTCCTTGATGCGCGGGTCGGCCAGCACGATGGGCAGGAAAGTATCGACCACTTTCTTGATGCCCTCTTTGCCACCCAGACCTTGATATACCGTATCGTCGGTGTACGGGGTTTGCGCGCTGGCCAGTGCGGAGGCCAGCGTCAGGCCGACAGCGGCCAAGCGAGGAAGTGTACTCATTGCGTTCTCTGAGAAATTGCGGATCAGGATAATTTGGGATACAAAATCATTTGGGTGCAACGGAATAACGCGATGGTCTTGCCCGTGGCTTGTTTGCTGACAATCGCGTCCCAGACCTGAGTGGTGCGGCCCAGATGGATGGCCTTGGCCGTCGCCACCACCACGCCCTCACGGGCCGTGCCGAGGTGATTCGATTTCAGTTCGACCGTGGTGAAACTCTCCGCGCCGTCCGGCAGGTGGGCCACGCAGGCATACCCGCAGGCCGTATCGGCCAGGCTGACCACGCTGCCTGCATGTAAAAACCCGTTCGGGGCCAGATGCTGGCGCGCCACCGTCAGTTCGGCGCTGACTTCGCCTTCGCTGACGCTGGTGATCTGGATGCCCAGATGTTGCACCAGCGTTCCCTTACCGAATGCGTTGAAGTATGCGGCGTTGAATTTGCTTGCGTCCATGCCCATCCATCCAAAATAACTATCGAGTAATCATTATGCACGGCAAGTTAGAATGACGGTACCGTCCATCGCCGGGAATCTCCCATGATCATGCAGGTCCGCTTATTCACCGCCAGTGTGCTGGCCACGCTGCTGACTGGCACGCTGGCCCAGGCCGCACCGGCCAACGCCACCCGCAGCTATGAAGAACTGGCGCTGAACGGCGCCGGCGACCGTATCGCTGCGCTGGAAGCCGTCCATCCGCCCGACGCCGCCCAGCGCGCGCATGCCAGCGTGGTGGTCCGCGACAGCCATGGCAAGATAGTGGCGCAGTACGATCCCTGTCGTAGTTGCGATTACAACTATCCAGCCTGGTCACCGGACGGCAAGACGCTGTCATTTATCGGCAACGACAGCAAACGCGGTAACGCCACGCTGTATCTGGCCAGCAACGGCAAGGCCAGCGCCATCGCCAGTGTACGCGGGGTTGCCAACACGGCGCGCTGGGCGCCGGACGGCCAGCGGCTGGCACTGCTGGCCACCGTGGGTGCCAAAAAGAGCACCGGCGCCACCGAAGCCGGCGCCCCGCAGGTCGGCGAACTGGGCACCAACGACGACGAGCAGCGCATCGCGCTGGTGGCCCGCAGCGGCGGTGCCGTGCGCCTGCTGTCGCCGGCCGATACCTTCATTTACGAATACGACTGGCTGCCAGATGGCAGCGGCTTCGTCGTCACCAGCGCCAAGGGCAATGGTGACAATAATTGGTGGGTCGCCACGCTGGGCCGGGTCGACGCGGACAGCGGCGCACTGCAGGTACTGGCCGCGCCAGCGCTGCAACTAAGCATGCCGAAAGTGTCGCCGGATGGACGGACGGTGGCCTATATCGGCGGCCTGATGAGCGACTTCGGTTCGGTCGGCGGCGACGTCTATACGCTAGCGCTGGCCGGCGGCACGCCGACCGACATCACGCCCGGCTATGCCGGCTCGTTCAACGGTCTCGACTGGCGCGGCGGCAAGCTGCTGGCAACCGCGCAACTCGGCGCAGAGCAGGCCGTGCTGGCACTGGATACGGCCGGCGGCCCGCCGCAGCTACTGTGGTCACAGGCCGCCACGCTGGGCACGTCCTGCGAGGGCTGCGTAGCGCTGAGCGCCGATGGCAGCATGGCCGCCACGGCGCTGGAAACCTTTGAGCGCGCACCGCATATCGTGGCCGGCCGCCTGCCGCAATTGCAGGCAATCACGCACGAGAACGATCATCTGGTGCCCGCCGTCGCGGCACGCAGCATCAGCTGGCGCAATGAGGGCTATCA
>JBGSBQ010000140.1:0-7863 GCA_041730475.1 Sphingomonadaceae bacterium | reverse complement strand
GGCGGCGCGCTGCACCTTGGCGTTGTCCTTGGCCTGCAGCGATGCCTGCAGCTCGTCGTACAGCGCCGAAGCCTGCCCGGCCTGCTTGCCCTGGTAGATATTCCAGCCGGTCCAGCCCGAATAGGCGGCCAGGCCGGCAATCAGCACCCACGACGTCAGGTTGCCGTACTGGTTCCACCACGCTTTAAGGGAAGCAAGTTGTTCTTGTTCTTCGAGATCGTATGCCATGAGTCGTCTGCTAGTCGTTTATCGGTTAATCGGTGAATCTGCTTGGGTGGATGGAACGGTACAAATGATACTGCTTAGTGGTTGCAGTGCTCGTCGTGCACATGGTGCATATGGTCGGCGCCACTGGTGATCTGATCGACCAGGAAGTCCACCACGTCATCGAACGGCACCGTCGACTGCTGCTGCGCGCCCTCTTCGCCGCGCATCGCCTTGACGGCGGCGGTGTGGTTGGCCACTTCGTCTTCACCGATGATGACGGCGAACGAGGCGCCGCTGCCATCGGCCTTTTTCATCTGGGTCTTGAAGCTGCCCGGACCATTCGCGGTGGAGGCATGCATCACGACATCCAGGCCAGCGTCGCGCAGGCGCTCGCCCAGCACGAAGGCTTGCAGCTGGGCCGCTTCGCCCTGATGCACCAGGTAGACGTCGCACACGCTCGGGGCGTGGGTCTCGCCGGCTTCCTTCATCAATTCGATCAGGCGTTCGATGCCCATCGCGAAACCGACGGCCGGCGTAGGCTTGCCGCCGAAGGACTGGATCAACGGATCGTAACGGCCGCCGGCGCACACCGTGCCTTGCGAGCCGAGTGCGTCAGTGACCCATTCGAACACGGTGCGGTTGTAGTAATCCAGACCACGCACCAGACGGGTATTGATCACGTACGGAATGTTGTTATGGTCGAGGATCTTGCGCACGCCATTAAAGTGCGCCAGCGATTCTTCGCCCAGATAGTCGAGCAGCTTGGGTGCGCCGTTGACCATCTCCTGCATGGCAGGGTTCTTGGTGTCGAGGATGCGCAGCGGATTGCTGTGCAGGCGGCGCTTGGCTTCGGCGTCGAGGATGGCTTCGTGCTGCTCCAGATAAGCGATCAGGTCGACGCGGTGGCGCGCGCGTTCTTCCGCATCGCCGATCGAGTTCAGTTCCAGACGGATGTTTTCCAGACCCAGATCATCCCACAGGCGACGGCACATCATGATCATTTCGGCGTCTACGTCCGGGCCATTGAAGCCGACTGCTTCGCAACCGAACTGGAAGAACTGGCGATAGCGGCCGCGCTGCGGGCGCTCATGGCGGAACATCGGGCCCGTGTACCACATGCGTTTCGGGCCTTCGTAGACCAGATTATGTTCCAGCACCGCGCGCACCACGCCCGCCGTACCTTCCGGGCGCAGCGTCAGCTGGTCACCATTCATCGAATCGGTGAACGAATACATTTCCTTTTCCACGATGTCGGTCACGGCGCCAATGGCACGCGCGAACAGCGCGGTGTTTTCCACGATCGGGGTGCGGATCTGCTGGAAGCCATAGCTCTGCACCACCGATTGCGCGGTGTTCTGGAACAGCTCCCACAGGTGCGCATCCTGCGGCAGGATATCGTTCATGCCTTTGATGGCGGTGATTTTTTCGATTTTGGACATGGCTATTCTTTTTAAGCGACTGCTTTGCTGTAATTTGTTTTAACGTAGTTCAGGACGATTTCCTGGAATTCTTCGACGATGCGCTCACCGCGCAGCGTGGCGAACTTGGCGCCATCGACAAACACCGGCGCGGCCGGCGATTCGCCGGTGCCGGGCAGGCTGATGCCGATGTTCGCGTGCTTCGATTCACCGGGGCCGTTGACGATGCAACCCATCACGGCCACATTCATCGCTTCCACGCCGGGGTAGATCTTTTTCCACTCCGGCATCTGGTCGCGCAGATAGGTCTGAATGTTGTCAGCCAGTTCCTGGAACGTGGTCGAGGTGGTGCGGCCGCAACCCGGGCAGGCAATCACCATCGGCGTGAACTTGCGCAGGCCCATGGTCTGCAGGATCTCCTGCGCCACCACGACTTCCTTGGTGCGGTCGCCGCCCGGTTCCGGCGTCAGCGAAATGCGGATGGTGTCGCCGATGCCCTCTTGCAGCAGCACCGACAGCGCCGCCGTCGAGGCCACGATGCCCTTGCTGCCCATGCCCGCTTCGGTCAGGCCGAGGTGCAGTGGATAGTCGCAGCGGCGCGCCAGCTCGCGATATACAGCGATCAGGTCCTGCACGCCCGAGACCTTGCAGGACAGGATAATCTTGTCGCGCCCCAGCCCCAGCTCTTCGGCGCGTACGGCATTTTCGATGGCGGAGGTAATCAACGCCTCGTACATCACGGCCTGCGCACTCCATGGCTCGGCGCGGCCGGCATTTTCGTCCATGATGCGCGCCAGCAGGGCCTGATCCAGACTGCCCCAGTTGACGCCGATGCGCACCGGCTTGTTATAGCGGGCCGCCACTTCGATCATCTGCGCAAACTGGGTGTCGCGCTTGGCGCCCTTGCCCACGTTGCCGGGATTGATGCGGTACTTGGACAGCGCCTGGGCGCAGTCCGGATAGTCGTTCAGCAGCGTGTGGCCGTTGTAGTGGAAGTCGCCCACCAGCGGCACGTCGATGCCCATCTTGTCGAGCTGCTCGCGGATGTGCGGCACAGCGGCCGCCGCTTCCGGCTTGTCGACCGTCAGGCGCACGATCTCGGAACCGGCGCGCGCCAGTTCCTTGATCTGGATTGCGGTGCCGATCACGTCGGCGGTGTCGGTGTTGGTCATCGACTGCACCAGTACCGGCGCGTCGCCGCCGACCCAGACTTGGCGCTGGCCGTGGGCGATCAGCACGCGGCGGCTGTCGCGGCGGCTGGACGGTCCCGAAGGAATGGCTGTAGGCGTAGAAGACATGATGACTGTACTCGTATTCGTAGTGGGTGCTGCTTATTTAATGTTGACGCGCGAAATGGTGCCGCCAGCGACCGGCGGCAGTGCCAGCGCGACGCCGCCCAGCGTGGCATCGACGCCAGTCGGATTACCGACGATCAGCAGGGCCGGATCCTTGATCTCGAAGGTCTCCGTGCTACCGGCTTTCACCAGCCGCGAAATCAGTGGCGTGCTGCCGGGACGGCGGATCTCGATCCACGAATTCTCACGCACTTTCAGCACCAGCGCGCTGCCCGGTGCCGGAGCTGCCGGGGGCACCACAGCGGGCGCCACCTGCGCTACCGGTGCGGCCGGCGCGGCAACCGCCGCAGCCGGGGCCGACGCCGCCGGGGCCGACGCTGCTGGCTGCGCCACGGTAGCAGCACTGCTATCGGTTTGCGGCGGTACCGAAATCAGCGGCACCGATGGATTTTGCAGCGGCGCCGTTTCAGCGTCCGGCTTGACCAGCGTGGTTTCAATGGGTGCCGCCGGCTTCTCGGCAGGCGCCGGGGGCGCGCTATCCTTGTTCAGCAGCGCCGACGAAATCAGGCCCGATTGATAGGCGTAGCCGCCGGCAGCCGCCAGCACCACGGCCACCGCCACGCCCACTACCCAGCCGGCCGGGCCGGACGAACGTTCCGTCATCGACGGGAAGCGCGATTCCTGGAACGAGGTAGTACGCGCTGGGCGCACGGGCGCCACTTCCGGGCTGGTCGGCGACACCACTTCGATCATGGCCACCAGCGGGGTGGCATCCAGTTTCACAACCTTGGCGTAGGCGCGCACGAAGCCGCGGACCACGGCCATATTTGGCAGGGCTGCATAATCACCATTTTCCAGCGCCACCACCTGGCGCGGGGCCAGCTTCAGCTGGTCTGCAATCTGTTCGATCGTCCAGCCCATCGCTTCGCGCTGAGCCTTCAGTTGTGCTCCGGGCGTGACCAGGCTGGTGCCCTGGTCTTTTGGCGGTTCTGCCCACTCAGAATTCATTGGTATCCCTGTTTCACTCATCAAACGCCCCACGTTGATAAGCAGCATATTCGACCGAGCCGGGATGGTGGCGACGCAATTGCGTCACCCAGCCAGCTTCCGCACCCGTATCACCAAGCTTATGCTGCACCTTAATTGCAAGCCACAGCACGTCGGCCGTCAGGCTCTCCATCTTTGCCAGTTTGCCCAGCCGGGTAATGAAAAAATTGGCGCGCACATAGTCACGCTGCGCATAATACACTTGAGCCAGATTGGCATTCGTGGCCGGCAAGTCCGGCGTCAGCTGCAGCGCCTGCAGCAGATAGCCTTCCGCCAGCTTGTAATCCTTGAGTTTCAGCGCGCACGAGCCGGCATTGTTCGCGGCCTTGGCCGGCGACTGGTAGGCTGGATTCTTCAGTGCCAGATCGAACAGCGGCAGCGCTTCGGCCACCCGCTTGTTCTGGCACAGGAAGGAGCCGTAATTGTTCGCCAGCTCGGGATTGCGCGGCGCCAGCTTCAGCGCCCGCACGAAGTTGTCTTCGGCCAGCCCCTGCTCGCCCATCGCCATGTAGATGACGGCACGCATGCCATAGGCCTCGACATAGTTCGGATCGGCCGCCAGTGCCAGTTTGACTTCGTCCAGCGCCACGGTGTACTGGCCCTGCTCGTAGTAGCCGACCGCCAGCTGCATGCGGATTTCGGCACGGCGCTGGCCGGCCGTCTGATCGGACAGCGTGGTCAGCTCCGCCTTGCCGCTTTTGCCCGGGCCCGAGGCGCAACCAGCCAGCAACCCGACTGCGCACAGGGCAGCGAGTGCGTGACGGCAGCGATGCGCCAGGAACGACATCAGGAACGGATCTCCACGATCTTGCCGAAATCGGCGCCGAATTTCTGCTGATACTCAGCCATTTTTTCCATGCGCTGCTGGACCCGGGTGCGGTCCTGCACTTCGCCGGCCAACTGGCCGCAGGCGGCGTCGATATCGTCGCCGCGCGTCTTGCGGATGGTGGTCACCAGGCCGGCATCCATCAGCACTTGCGCGAAGGCCTTGATACGCGGGTTTTTCGAGCGCAGCAAGCCCGATTCCGGGAATGGATTGAACGGAATCAGGTTGAATTTGCAGTTGACGCCGACTTCGCGGTCGTTCACCAGCGCGACCAGCTCGCGGGCGTGCTCGTCGGAGTCGTTGACACCGTCCAGCATGCAGTATTCAAAGGTGATGAAGTCACGTGGGGCGAACTCCAGATAGCGCTTGCAGGCGGCCATCAGCTCGCGCAGCGGGTACTTCTTGTTCAGCGGGACCAGGCCATCGCGCAGCGGATCGTTCGACGCGTGCAGCGACACCGCCAGTGCTACCGGCACGTCCTGCGACAGCTTGTCCATCATTGGCACCACGCCGGAGGTGGACAGCGTGACGCGGCGGCGCGACAGGCCGTAGGCGTTATCGTCCAGCATCAGCTTGAGGGCGGTGGCGGTCGGCTCGTAGTTCAGCAGCGGCTCGCCCATGCCCATCATGACCACGTTAGTGATCTGGCGCTCGCCTTTCGGCCCCGGCTCGATGCCCTTGGTGCGGCGCAGTTCGAATTCGGCCATCCACAGCTGGCCGATGATTTCACCGACGCTCAGGTTGCGGTTGAAGCCTTGCTTGCCGGTCGAGCAGAAGCGGCAGTTGACGGCGCAGCCGGCCTGGGTCGAGATGCACAGCGTGCCACGGTTTTCTTCCGGGATGAACACGGTTTCGACCGCGTTGCCGTTGCCGACATCGACCAGCCATTTACGGGTACCGTCAGTCGACGTATGGTCGCTGATGATGGCCGGGGCGGTGACGTGGGCGCGGGTCTTGAGTTTATCGCGCAGCGACTTGGCCAGGTCGGTCATGGCGTCGAAATCGGACGCGCCGAACTGGTGGATCCAGCGCTGCAGCTGTTTGGCGCGGAACGGCTTCTCTCCCAACTCGGCGCAATAGGCGATGAGCTGCGCGGGATCGAGGTCCAGCAAGTTGGTGAGGGTAGTCGCGTTCATATTCAGGTTCAAATCAATGCTTAAAAAAGCCGTTCCCGCGCGCGGGGCGCAGCGGGAACGGGGTACTGCGGGCCGGGGGCTAATTAAGCCTGGAAGCCTGGGAAGAAGTATTCGATTTCGACTTTAGCTGCTTCAACTGCGTCGGAACCGTGCACGGCGTTAGCGTCGATCGAGTCAGCGAAATCGGCGCGGATGGTGCCTTTTTCTGCTTTCTTAGGATCGGTAGCGCCCATCAGGTCGCGGTTAGCCAGAACTGCGTTCTCGCCTTCCAGAGCCTGGATCATGACTGGACCGGAGACCATGAAGTCAACCAGGTCTTTGAAGAAGCCACGCTCCTTGTGCGCTGCGTAGAAGCCTTCAGCTTCTTCGCGGGTCAGCTGGGTCATACGGGCTGCGACGATCTTCAGGCCAGCGTTTTCGAAACGGCTGTAGATCTGGCCGATTACGTTTTTCTTAACTGCGTCTGGTTTGATGATCGACAGGGTGCGTTCGATTGCCATTTGAAAAACTCCAATAAAAAGAAAGGTTTAAAACGAAATTGATAATCCAATCAACCTTTGATTTTACCATAGAACACCCCATATAACCGATATAGGCGGGATTGCCCTGTCAAAACCGGGGTCTCCAGCCCGATTTCGGAGCCATTTAAGTCCGGATTAAGCGTTTCGCAAGGCCAATTCGCCCGTTTTTGTGAGGACATGCTATGCTTTCTACCAGATGTTTGCATTTACCTATGAAGGAGGCACTATGATCAATCTGCAAAAAAGTACTTATGACCTGTCGTCGTCCGGCCAGTCGGTGCGCCACAACGTGCTGCGCAATACCTATTGGCTGCTGGCACTGTCGATGATTCCTACGGTGCTGGGCGCCTTTATCGGCGTCGTCGCGCACGTACCAATGCTGGGCGGCGGTCTGGGCGCGCTGCTGTTCCTCGGCATCGCCTTTGGTTTCATCTGGGGCATCGAGAAGAACAAGGATTCCGGACTGGGCGTGGCCCTGCTGCTGGGCTTCACCTTCTTCATGGGCCTGATGCTGACGCCTATCCTGTCGCGCACGCTGGGCTTCTCGAACGGCGGCCTGCTGATCATGACGGCGTTTGGCGGCACCGCCAGCGTGTTTGCTGTGATGGCGACCATCGCCACCGTCAGCAAGCGTGACTTCTCGGGTCTGGGCAAATGGCTGTTTGCCGGTGTCGTGGTATTGATGATCGCTTCGCTGGCGAACATCTTCCTGGGCATTCCAGCGCTGGCACTGACGGTGTCGGTAATCGCGATTGCGATTTTCTCGGCCTACATCCTGTACGACGTGCAGCAGATCATCAACGGCGGCGAGACCAACTACATCCGCGCCACGCTGAGCATCTACCTCGATGTGTACAACATCTTTGTGAACCTGCTGTCGCTGTTGGGCATCTTTGGCGGCAACCGCGACTAAGCACGCTGCACTCCCCCGAAAGCCGGCCTCGCGCCGGCTTTTTTATTGGAGGCCGCGGACCTGAAAGCGGGTGCTGGCAACCACGCTGTCGCTGGCGTCGACCAGCGCCAGCTGGCAAAACCTGGGGGCCGGCCATAATGCCCTTAGGTTATAGTGCCGAAGCTTACGCTTGCACCCCAAGACAAGACCTGGGGTCAGACGGGGACGCCGAGTCCCGCCGGGTCTGAACCTAATGCCATTAAGTTAGCGTGCCGTAGCGTGCGCTTGCACCCCAAGACAAGACCTGGGGTCAGACCCGCCGGGTCTGACCCCTGTTTTGCGCCGGTGGGGTTTGCTCGCCGAGCTGCGCCTTAACGGTACTGCATTCGGCCTCACGCCGGCTTTTTATTGGCGGCCGCGGACCTGAAAGCGGGTGCTGGCGACCACGCTGTCGCTGGCGTCGACCAGCGCCAGCAGGTGCGCACCGGCCACTGGTCGCCATGGATAATCGACACTAGCCG
>JBGSBQ010000139.1:0-7869 GCA_041730475.1 Sphingomonadaceae bacterium | reverse complement strand
GCCACCGAGAATGCCCCGCTTGCGATCACTTGCAAGATGGCGACGGGCATCGATTTCAAACGTAACTTCATACAAAAGCTCCTTGTGGCTTAAACCTGCTTTGCTAAATGGGCGGCTTGGGTAAAGTCCGGCCCTGATGGGTGTGCTGCTGTGCAACGAGTGTGTCGAAGCGGCCATATAAAACCATAGATTGTAATTTTCGGTCAAATAATAAATAAATACTATTGGTTAAAAACAACGGCGAAATTTTTCCTGGTGCGTTTTTCGCAGGAGTTAATTCGGTTTGTTTAGGACGTGTGCCAAATAAGTGCCAATCCGCACCGGAGTGGTGCGCTTGGTGCGGATGGTGCGGATGGTCGGCAGGTGACGCCGGCGGGGAGGGGCGTTAGTTTTGTAACTTGTGGGCGTACATGGCCTGGTCGGCGTGGCGTAGCAGTTGCTGCAGGTCGCTGCCGTGTTCGGGATAATGCGCGGCGCCGATGCTGGCGCTGATGTTCAGGTGATGGCCATCGGCCAGCCGCACCGGCGCTGTCAGCGCCTGATGGATCTTGGCCTTGATTGCCAGTGCATCGTCGGCCGTCAGCAATTCTTCCAGGATGACAACGAACTCATCGCCGCCGAGACGCGCCACCGTGTCGGCGTCGCGTACGCAGCCTCTGAGGCGCTGCGCGACTTCGCGCAGCAGCAAGTCGCCGCTGGCATGGCCGAAGTTGTCATTGATCTGTTTGAACTTATTGAGGTCAATGAATAGCAGCGCCAAGCGACCCTGATGGCGCTGGGCGCGTGCCATTGCCATCGCCAGCCGGTCAAGGAACAGGCGACGGTTGGGGAGTTGGGTCAGCTCGTCATGCTGGGCCATGAAACTGAGCCGGGTGTGCAATTGCTTGCGCTGGATCGCGGTCGCCACCTGGCTGGAAATGAAGCTCAGCAGTTCCTGATCCTGCAGTGTGTAGTCGGCCTGTTGCGGGCCGTCGCCACGCTGCAACAGCAGCACGCCGATTTGGGCCGGAGCGGAGGCCAGCGGGACCCCGATCCAGCAGTCGGCGGTAGCCCGCGCGGCCGCTTGCAAGTGGCTCGGCAACTTGGCCTGCGTGGCCGTGGTGATCAGCAGCGGCAGTCCGCTGCGCAGCACTTCTTCTGCCAGCAGCCGCGCCAGCGCTGGGGGCGGCACCGGGCCATGACTATCGGCATGATAAGCAAAGTGCAGCAGTTGCGCCTCTTCGCTGAGCAGGGCCACGCCGAACACGGACGCAGGCAGCAGCTCGCCGATGATCTGGTGAATGTTCTGGAACAGCGCCGGCAGGTCGTTGCTGGCATGGGCTGCTTCGGAGATCGCATACATGGCCGCTTGCAGCGCTTCGGCCTGGCGCGCCGCCGTCACATCGTGGGCCACGGCCACGCGCAACTGGTCGGCTTCGGACCAGCGTGCCGACCACAGGATGTGGACCACCTGGCCATCCTTGCGCAGATAGCGGTTTTCGAAATGGGAATTCGGCTGGCCGGCGACAATGGCGCGGGCCGCCGCCAGCGTGCGTTCGCGGTCGGCCGGCAGCACCAGGTCGATCATCTGGCGCCCGATCATCTCCTGCTGGGTATAGCCAAACACGCGCTCGCAGGCGGCGCTGACAAACACGAAGCGGCCGTCCAAATCCACGATGCAGACCGCATCCATCAGCAAGTCGGTAAAGCGGGCGATCGTATCGGTGAAGGACTTTTCCATACGGCGAATTCTAGTCTGAATCCGCTGATTGATGTATTTTTCAACTAAGTAAAGCCGGATTTCTTCGTGTACGGCGCGTCGTGGCGATGTAATACTTTAAGCATCAAAATTCTCAGCGAAGGAAACCATGAAACGCCGTACCCTGTTGAAACTGGCGGCCGGCAGTGCCGCTGCCGCCTCGAGCACGGTCTGGTCGCCACTGGCGCTGGCGGCGACCGCTGCGCTGAAAGAACTGCGGCTCGACTATGCCTATTATTCGCCGGCCAGTCTGGTGCTGCGCCGCTTTGGCTGGCTGGAAGAGGAATTCAAGGCCGACGGCACGGCGGTGCGCTGGGTGCTCAGCGCCGGCAGCAACCGTGCGCTGGAATACCTGAACGCGAACAGCATCGACATCGGTTCCAGCGCCGGTCTGGCTGCGCTGCTGGCGCGCGCCAACGGCAATCCGATCAAGGCACCGTATATCTTTTCGCGCCCCGAGTGGACCGCGCTGGTGGTGCGCAAGGATTCGCCGATCCGCACGCTGGCCGACTTGAAGGGCAAGAAGATCGCCGCCACCAAGGGCACCGATCCCTATCTGTTCCTGCTGCGTTCCCTGCAGACGGTGGGACTGAAGCGCGGTGACATCGAGCACGTCGGCCTGCAGCATGCCGATGGCCGGGTTGCGCTGGAGCAGGGCAAAGTTGATGCGTGGGCCGGGCTGGACACGCACATGGCGGCCAGCGAGCTGGAAAGCGGCGCGCGCCTGATTTACCGTAACGTCGCGTTCAATACCTATGGCTTCCTGAACGTGCGTGAGGAATTCCTGGCGACGCGGCCGAATGAAGTGGGGCGCGTGATCAAGGCCTATGAACGGGCGCGGGCCTGGATCCGGGCCAATCCCAGAGAGGCGGCCAAGATCCTGTCCGAGGAAGCCAAGGTATCGCTGTCGGTGGCGCTGCTGCAGATTAAGCTGCGCAGTGATTTCAGCAACCCGCAGCCGGGCAGCGAACATGTCAAGGCGTTGCAGCTGGCGGCGCCCATCCTGCGCGATGAAGCGCTGGTGAAGGCGGACACCGACCTGCAGCGCGCGATCACTGAGCTGGTGGATACGCGCTTTGCGCAGCCGTACATTGCACGTGGCTAGGAGCGGGACGTGAGTAGTGTGCTGGTGATTCAGGAGCGGGCGGCAGCTGATGCGGCAGCACCCGCGCCACGGGGGCGCGTACGCTTGGTCCCGGCCTTGGCAGGCGGGCGCCGGCTGCGGCGCAGCGCGCTGGGCCTGCTGTTGCCGGTGAGCGCGCTGGCGGCGCTGGAGCTGGCGGTGCGGGCCGGTGCGATTCCTGCGCATTTGCTGCCGGCACCCTCGCAGATCATCGCGACGCTGGCCGATCTGTGGCAGCAAGGCCTGTGGCAGCACATCGCCGCCAGCGCCCTGCGGGTCGCGACCGGCTTTGGCATCGGCGCCGCGCTGGCGCTGGTGCTGGGCGCTCTGGTCGGCCTGAACCGGCACGCCGAAGCGTTGCTCGATCCGACCTTTCAGGCGCTGCGCGCGATACCCTCGCTGGCATGGGTGCCGTTGCTGCTGCTGTGGCTGGGAATCGATGAAGCGCCCAAGATCGTGCTGATTGCGATTGGTGCTTTCTTCCCCGTCTATATGGGCGTGGCCTCTGGCATCCGCGGCGTGGACCGCAAGCTGATGGAAGTGGGGCGGCTGTACCGGCTGTCTGCTGCTGCGCTGACGCGGCGCGTGTTGCTGCCGGCGGCGCTGCCGGCCATCCTGACCGGCTTGCGCAATGGTCTGAGTCTGGCGTGGATGTTCATGGTGGCGGCCGAACTGATCGCCGCCAGCCGTGGCCTTGGCTATCTGCTGTCGGACGGCCGCGAGACCGGGCGCGCCGACATCGTGCTGGCGGCAATTGTGTTGCTGGCGCTGCTGGGCAAGCTGAGCGACAGCCTGATGGCCCGTCTGGAGCAGCACTGGCTGGCATGGCGCGACAGTTACGAAGGAGCGCGCGCAGCATGAGTTCGGTACTGGATTTGCACATCATGGAAAAGCGCTACGGCGCCCGCACGGTGCTGCGCGACGTCCGGCTGCAACTGCGGGCGGGCGAAGTGGTCAGCCTGATCGGCGCCAGTGGCTGTGGCAAAAGCAGCCTGCTGGCGATTGCCGCGGGACTGGATCGCGCCTTCACTGGCCGCATCATGCTGGCCGGACAGCCCTTGCAGGGTGTCAGTTCCGATATCGGCTTCATCTTTCAGGAACCGCGCCTGTTCCCGTGGCTGACGGTGGCGCAAAACGTCGCTTTCGACCGCAGCGGCGATCCGCAACGGGTGCCGCGCCTGCTGGCCGAGGTGGGACTGTCACAGCAGGCGGCGGCCTTGCCGAAGCAGCTGTCGGGCGGGCAGGCGCAGCGTGCCGCAATCGCGCGCGGGCTGTTCACGCAACCGCGTGTGCTGTTGCTGGACGAGCCGTTTTCGGCGGTGGACGCGTTCACCCGCATGAAGCTGCAGGATCTGCTGCTACAGGTGGCGCGCGAACACCAGCTGACGGTGTTGCTGGTCACGCACGATATCGACGAAGCCCTGTATCTGAGCGACCGCGTGCTGCTGCTCGATGGCACGGCGACCCCGGCGCTGACCGCATTCGTACCGCCGCCATGGCCGCGTCAGCGCGGTGCGGCCGACGCGGCGGCGCTGAAAGCGGCCATGCTCGCCAGCCTGCATCGATAAGCACGCCGGCGGACTCGCATACTCCGCAGGTATTAAAGGGATACTCAATCGGTGTTGGACTGGGTCAGTCAACTTGTCTACTCTGCCCATGCAGACTAGACAACCATGACAATGATCCGGGGAGACACCGATGCAATCCACCTTGCCCGCGCCACCGCGCGTGCTGGCCCGCCTGTGGGCCGATAGTTCGGTCGCGGCCATCGCGGCTGGTTTCCTTGCCGTGCTGGTGTCGCTGGCCGGGCCGCTGGCGATCTTTTATCAGGCGGCGCAAGCGGGGCAGATGTCGAACGCGATGTTTGCCTCATGGGTGTGGAGCATTGCGCTGGGCGCTGCCGTTGCCGGCATCTTTCTCAGCTGGACGCTGAAGGCGCCCGTCATCACGGCCTGGTCGGCGCCCGGCACGGCGCTGCTGATCCCGCTGTTTCCCGCGATGTCGATCCACGAAGCGGTGGGCGCCTACCTGACTGCCGCCGTGCTGCTGTTATTGATCGGCCTTAGTGGCGGGTTTGGACGCCTGATGTCCTACGTCCCGAAAGGCATCGCCAGTGGCATGATGGCGGGCATCCTGCTGCCGTTTGGCCTGAATGCTTTCAAGGGCATGGGCACTTTGCCGCTGCTGGTGTGCGGCATGCTGGTCGCCTACCTGTTTTTCAAGCGGCTGGCGCCGCGCTACAGCGTGGTGCTGCTGCTGGCCGCTGGCGTGGCGCTGGCTGCCGTCAGCGGACAGACTCACTTCGACACCGTCCAGCTCCACCTGTTGCAGCCGCAGTTCATCCGGCCCGAGTGGAGCTGGTCCAGCACCTTCAGCCTGGCCTTGCCGCTGGTGCTGACCACACTCAGCGGCCAATACCTGCCCGGCATGGCCATCCTCGACAGCGCCGGCTACCACGTCCCGGTACGCAAAATCCTGGTCGTCAACAGCCTGGCCTCCGTCGTCACCGCCTTCACGGGCGGCATCACGATCGCGATAGCCGCCATTACCGCCGCCATGTGCACCGGCCGCGATGCCCATGAAGACCCGGCCCGCCGCTACATCGCCGGCATTGCCAATGGCGTGTTCTACCTGCTGGCCGGCTTGTGCGGCGGCTCGGTGGTGATGCTGTTCGCGGCGCTGCCCAAGGAATTGATCGTCACGCTGGCCGGGCTGGCGCTGCTGGGGCCGATCACCGTCAATCTGGCCCATATCACCACTGCACCGGAGCGCGAAGCGTCGGTGCTGACCTTTCTTGCCACCGCCTCTGGCATGACATTCCTGGGCCTCGGCTCGGCCTTCTGGGGCATTTTGATCGGCATGGCGGCGCACCGCGTGCTGCGTCCGGCCCCCACCACCTGATTACACCACTCATATTATTACAACAGGGAGACACACCATGCAGCAGATCGACATCCATCAACTGGCGGACCATGCCCGCTTCAACCGCTTCCACGGCGGCATACTGGCGTGGTGCGCCATCATCATCATCTGCGACGGCTATGACCTGGCGGTGGCCGGCATTGCGCTGCCATCGATCATGAAGAGCATGGGCGTGACCGCGCAGAATGCCGGCTTCATGGACAGTTCCGCCTTGTTTGGCATGATGTTCGGTGCCATTTTCCTCGGTACCGTAGCTGACCGCATCGGCCGTCCACGGGCGATTGCGATTTGTCTGGCGCTGTTTTCTGTGTTCACGGCCGCTGCCGGCATGACGCAAGATCCGTATATGTTCAGCGCCATGCGCTTCCTCGCCGGCCTCGGCATCGGTGGCGTGATGCCGAACGTGGTGGCACAGATGACCGAATACTCGCCGCGCAAAATCCGCGCCACCATGGTGACGCTGATGTTCAGCGGCTATGCAGTGGGCGGCATGCTGGCCGCGCTGCTGGGTAAGGGCCTGATCGAAACCTATGGCTGGTCGTCGGTGTTCCTCGCCGCAGGCGTGCCGGTGCTGCTGATACCTTTTGTGCTGAAGTCCTTGCCAGAATCGATGCCGTTTCTGGTGCGCCAGAATCGCTTGGCGGAACTGAAAGCCATCCTGACTCGCATGGAGCCGAACTACCAGCCATCGGCGCAGGACCAGTTTGCCGTGCCCGCGCATGACCGCGCCGAAGGACCGCCGGTCGCGAAATTGTTCCAGGATGGCCGTGGCTTCAGTACCGTGATGTTCTGGGTGGCCTTTTTCATGTGCCTGTTCATGGTGTACGCGCTGAGCTCATGGCTGGCCAAGCTGATGGCCGGTGCCGGTTACAGTCTCGGTTCGGCGCTGAACTTTGTGCTGATGTTGAATTTTGGCGCCGTGATCGGCGCGGTTGGTGGCGGCTGGCTGGCCGACCGCTTCCACATCAAGTACGTTTTAGTCGGCATGTACGCGCTGGCCGCCGTCTCGATCACGCTGCTCGGCTATAAAGTATCGACGGAAGTGCTGTACCTGCTGGTCGGGCTGGCCGGTGCATCGACCATTGGCACCCAGATCGTCACTTATGCGTATGCTGGCCAGTTCTATCCGGCGGCGGCGCGATCGACCGGTATCGGCTGGGCTTCGGGCGTAGGGCGCAGCGGTGCGATACTGGCACCGATCGTCATCGGCACGCTGGTGGGCATGGCGCTGCCGCTGGAGCAGAACTTCGTCGCCATCGCGATTCCGGCCGTGATTGCGACGATTGCGGTGTCGTTGATCCGCCACGGCCGCTCCGCCACGGCGGTGGTCAAGGGGACGCTGGGCGCTAAGGTAGCGGCTTAACCGGTGTCAAATGTCGTGCGAGCCCAAACCGCAGCTAGTACGCAAGCAAGACATTATCGCTAATGCCGTTTAGTCAAAGGGCCGCAGCGTGCGCTTTCACCCCAGGACAAGACCTGGGGTCAGACCCGTCGGGTCTGACCCCGGCTCTCCGCCGGTGGGGTTTGCCAGCCGACCGGCGCCTTAACTGAGCAGCCTTCCAGGTAGATCGCCTCTTTTTTTCGTCGCCAAGGTTGGGGCTAATGGCAATAGCCCTCACTGCCGTGTTATTCAATCTGCTTTGGAATAGCGCGATGTTGGGCGGTGGCGTGTGCTGTGGCCGTTGCAATCAGTTCGTCTGATAGTTTTAATGAAATCGCCTTAATCTCCTGCACGTCAGATAAATTACAGTGTTTCACGGATGTAGTTGATGCCGGCCGCGTCGTAAATCTCATAAATCACCGCCAGCACCGCCTGCAACTCCTCGCTGCGGTCCAGCTTGCGTACGCTGAACATCACCGGTGACACCGCATGACGGTCAGTCAGGGCGCGGAAGGCGACGTCATCCCGGAGCATGCCTTGCACGCTGTCCGGCACCACCGCCATGCCTTGACCGGCAGCGACGAGACCAATGAATGGATCCAATATTCCCCTGAGATCCTGTCACAATTAAGTCATACTTCATGAAGGTACCCTGCCTACATTAGACAATACACGAATTCTAAAATACAATTATACAAATTTTGG
>JBGSBQ010000138.1:0-7884 GCA_041730475.1 Sphingomonadaceae bacterium | reverse complement strand
TGGCCGGGTGCGCCAGCATCATCGGCCCGCGCCAGATCGATCTGCCGCAGGAGCGCCTGCAGCAAAGCCTGGATCGCCGCTTCCCCCTGCACCAGCGCGCGCTGGGCATTTTTGAGGTGGAGTTGAGCCATCCGAAACTCGACATCTTGGCGGACACGGATCGCGTCTCGCTGACGCTGGATGCAACGGTCGTGCCGCTGCTGGCGCGCCAGTCGTGGCATGGCAGCATGGTGATCTCCGGGCGCCTGCAGGCCGATCAGCAGCGCAATGCCGTCTACCTGCGCGATGCCCATGTCGACCGTTTTGTCATCGACAACCTCGATGAAGGACGCCAGCGCCAGATCGCCAGCGTGGCTAACCTGCTGAGTGAGCAAGTCATCAAGGACGTGCCGCTGCATACCTTCCGCCCGGAAGACTTGCGCTATGCCGGCGTGCAGTTCGTGCTGACCAATATTGCGACCCGACCCGGCGGACTGGTCGCCACGGTGGCACCGGCGCCATAAAACTGGCGACAGGCCGACCCAGGATCGGCTCCAGTCCGGCGCCCTTCGCGCCGCCCGCGTGCAGTTGGCGCCGGTTGTTGTCATTTCGTCGCATGGCACCCAGTCGGACTCCGAGGCGAGGCAAGATGCACCCATCGCCACCCACTTGACGGAGTCCATCATGCTGCAACAGATCATCAGCCATACCCCGACCTACGTATGGGCTATTCTTGCTTTCCTGATTTACCGCGGCGTGCAGGCCTGCCGTGACCGCGTCACCAGCCTGCGCGGATTGTTCATCATCCCGCTGGTGATGCTGGTGCTGGCACTGCAGGATTTAGCGGTCAAATTTGGCCTGAATGGCCTGACGGCGGGGCTGTGGTTGCTGGGGCTGACAGCGGGTGCGGTGCTGGCCTGGCAGCTGATCGATGCCGGCCGGATTCAGGTCAACCGGGCCGACGGCACGGTAGTCCAGCGCGGCAGCGTGCTGCCATTGTTGCTGATGCTGGCGATCTTCCTGACCAAGTACAGCGTGGCCGTGCTGTTTGCCGTGCTGCCAGCGCTGCATCAGAGTAGTGCCTTCCTGGCGGTGGTGTGCGTGCTGTTCGGTCTGTTTAACGGCATTTTTGCTGGTCGTCTGGCCCGTTACCTGTCGGTCTGGCGCCAGCCGACGGCCGCGCTGGCCGCTTGAGCGGTGCGCTTGTGCGGTGTGCTGCGACCTTCTACAATCCGCCTCAACACACTTTCAGTTGAGGCGGTAATGACTATCTTTGGTATCGGTTTGCATGTATTAGTGGCGTTGTTCTTCGCCGTTCACGTCGTCCGTACCCAGCAGCAAATGTATTGGCTGATGATCCTGTTTATGTTCCCCGGTCTGGGCAGCATTGTCTATTTCATTGCAATCTACCTGCCAAATTCGCGCCTGCGCCATGGCGCGCGCAAGGTCGCCAGTGTTGCGGTGCGCACGCTCGATCCCAGCCGTGAGTTGCGCGAAGCCCGCGCCGCGTTCGACTACACGCCCACCGCCCAGAACCAAATGCGCCTCGCCGCCGCCCAGCTCGACGCCGGTGCGGCCGATGAGGCGGCTGCGACCTACGAAGCTTGTCTGCAAGGGGCGTTTGCCGGAGATCTGGAAATTCGCTACGGCGCGGCGCGCGCCACGCTGGCCAGTGGCCGGGCTCCGGCGGCAGTTGCGCATTTGCAGCAGATCCGTGCCACTGACGCCAATTTCCGGGCCGAAGCCGTCGCCTTGTTGCTGGCGCAGGCGCTGGCCGGCGCCGCTCGCCAGGATGATGCGCAGCGGGAATTTGAGGCGGCATTGGCGCGCTTCGGCAGTTTTACGGCGCGTGCCGAATACGCCATCTGGGCGGCCAACAACGGCCACGCCGCGCTGGCGCAGCAACAGCATGCTGAACTGCGCAGTACCATCGAACGCTGGAACCGCCAGACGCGGGAGATGAATCAAGAACTGCTGCGCCGTCTGGATGCAGCGATGAGCTCGCTCAGCCGATAATGCTGCCATCCAGCGCGTGGCGCTGGATGCTGCCGTCGGCGCTGATGGCGATCCAGCCACCGCGTGCCGGGTGCGCATCCGGCTCCCAGTCAGGCAGCACATAACGGCGCACGCCACCTTGCGGCAGTTGTAACTGGTGCAGGGCAGGGCGGTGGGTGTGGCCGTGGATCATCACGCTGGCGCCGGTCGCAGCGAACACGTCGGCAATCGCTTGCGGCGTCACATCCATGATCTCGTAGGATTTTTGGCCCTGGTCCTGGCGGCTGTTTTCGCGCATGCCGGCAATGATGGCCTTGCGCTGGGCCAGCGGCATTGCCGTAAATTGCTGTTGCCACGCCGCTTGCCGCACCATGGCACGGAATTCCATGTATTTCAGGTCTTCGGTGCACTGGGCATCGCCGTGCAAGACGACTACCCGCTGGCCGGCGATATCGGCGACATGGATTTCTGGCAGCAGCGTCAGTCCGGCCAGGTCTGCAAAGCGGGCGCCGACCAGAAAATCGCGATTGCCCGCAATCCAGTACACGGCCACGCCAGCATCGCTGACCGCGCGCAGTGCGTTGATAATAGTCAGGTGGTAGGGCTCTTCGGCGTCGTCGTCGCCGGCCCAGTATTCAAACAGGTCGCCCAGCAGGTACAACTGGCGCGCGTGTACGGCGCGTTCGCGCAGGAAGGCGAGGAAGGCAGCCGTGGTGTGCGGATGCGCGGCCTGCAAATGCAGGTCGGACAGGAACAGCGCAGCGGCCGGAGCCGCCGCGCTGGAAGTGGCAGGCACGGACAATCAGGCAGCCAGTTCGACTTTTTCGATGATGACGTCTTCAGCTGGCACATCAGCAAACATGCCGCTGCGGGTGGTTTTGACTTTACGGATGGCATCGACCACGTCGGTGCCGTCGGTGACTTTGCCGAACACGGCATAGCCCCAGCCGTCCTGGCCTGGGTAGTCCAGGAAGGAATTGTTCTTGATGTTGATGAAGAACTGCGCCGAGGCCGAGTGCGGTGCCGAGGTGCGGGCCATGGCCAGCGTGTACGGCTCGTTTTTCAGGCCGTTCTTGGCTTCGTTTTCCACGGTGGTGTCGGCTGGCTTCTGTTTCATGCCTGGCTCGAAACCGCCGCCCTGGATCATGAAACCATCGATCACGCGGTGGAAGATGGTGTTGTTGTAATGGCCGGCTTCCATGTAGGCCAGGAAGTTGGCAACCGTTTTCGGCGCTTTGTCCGCGTCCAGTTCAGCGGTGATCTTGCCCAGATTGGTGGTGATGATTACGGAGGTCATGTTGTTATCCTGTTATGTTAAAAATTCGGGATTGCGTGCCGAGGGCGTTATTTTACAGTTTTGGCTGAACTGGGGTCTTCAAAATCGTCGCCGACTTGATGACGATGGGGATCACGGGGATATTCTGGAACATGCCTTTGTCATCGACCAGCACGCCTTTGATCTTGTCGACCACTTCCTGGCCCTGCACCACTTTGCCAAACACGGTGTAGCCGTAGCCATCGCGGCCCGGGTAGTTCAGCGCTTCATTGTCGGCGACGTTGATGAAGAACTGCGCCGTGGCCGAGTTCGGATTGGCGGTGCGCGCCATCGCGATCGTATAGGGGGCATTGGTCAGGCCGTTGTTGGCTTCGTTCTGGACCGGCGGGCTGGTCTTCTTCTGCACCAGCTTCTCGTCGAAGCCGCCGCCCTGGATCATGAAACCGTCGATCACGCGGTGGAAGATGGTGCCCTTGTAGTGGCCGGACTTCACGTAACTGAGGAAGTTGTCGACCGTCTTGGGGGCTTTGTCGTGGTCCAGTTCGACGACGATGTCGCCCATCGAAGTTTTGAACGCGATCTGCGGCGTGGCGCTGACCGGCTCGGCTGGCTTGGGGGCGGGCTTGGCCGCCAGCACGGCGCCGGACAGGGCAAAGCCGGCGACGGCGGTTAGCAAACGGGACAGAATTGAAGGGCCACGGTGCGTGGTAGGGTGCATATGCTTCCTCGTAGGATTGAACGGAATGTTGCCTAAACTGTCAAAAAACCTCATTCATATCGGGCCAGTGTGGATTTTATCAATGCTATACTTGCCGGTGAACTGCCATTCTAACCCAGCCCGGGTGGACGGCCAGAGTGGAAACCATAACAAGAAACCAAGAGTTCGGTCAGTCTCCACAGTATACAAAGAGCAAGCGGGCGCGCCTGTCCACAGGCATGCGCCGGGTTCCCGTATTGTCTGGTTGATGGCCACTTGAAAAACGCAAGAGCAAGATACGTAAAGCCCGAATGAGCGATATTAAGATTTACAACACGCTGGCGCGTGACAAGCAGACCTTTGTTCCCATGCAAGCGGGCAAGATCCGCATGTACGTGTGCGGCATGACCATTTATGACTACTGCCACATCGGCCATGGCCGCATGATGATGGCGTTTGACGTCATGTACCGCTGGTTCAAGGCCTCGGGTTACGACGTCACCTATGTCCGCAACATTACGGATATTGATGACAAGATCATCAAGCGCGCGGTCGAGAACGGTGAAACTATTTCGCAGCTGACCAGCCGCTTCACCCGGTACATGGACGAGGACACGCAGGCGCTGGGCATCCTGACGCCGACCCATACGCCGCGCGCCACCGAATACGTGCCGCAAATGCTGGCGCTGATCGAGACGCTGGAAGACAAGGAACTGGCCTATCAGGGCGCAGATGGCGACGTCAACTACGCGGTGCGCAATTTCCCCAACTACGGCCGCCTGTCGGGCAAGTCGCTGGATGACCTGCGCGCCGGCGAGCGCGTCGATGTGAACACCGGCAAGCGCGATCCGCTCGACTTCGTGCTGTGGAAGTCGTCCAAGGAATCGGAGCCGGACGAAGTTAAATGGGACTCGAAGTGGGGCAAGGGCCGTCCGGGCTGGCATATCGAATGCTCGGCCATGTCGTGCGCGCTGCTGGGCGAGCAGTTTGACATCCACGGCGGTGGCGCCGATCTGCAATTCCCGCACCATGAAAACGAGATCGCGCAGTCGGAAGGCGCGTTCGGCCACACCATGGTCAATTACTGGGTGCACAACGGCTTCGTGCGCGTCGATAACGAAAAGATGTCCAAATCGCTGGGCAACTTCTTCACCATCCGCGACGTACTGAAAAAGTACGATGCCGAGGTGGTGCGCTTCTTC
Organism: Sphingomonadaceae bacterium; assembly: GCA_041730475.1. Classification (GTDB taxonomy): domain Bacteria; phylum Pseudomonadota; class Gammaproteobacteria; order Burkholderiales; family Burkholderiaceae_D; genus Rugamonas. Next base: position 2,735 of record JBGSBQ010000138.1, on the reverse strand, counting down.
ATCATGCGCGCCCACTACCGCAGCCCGCTGAACTATTCGGACGTGCATCTGGACGATGCCCGCGTCGCGCTGACGCGCCTGTACACGGCGCTGGACGGTGTGGACGGCGATGGCGCCGCGCTGGACTGGAGCGAAGCGCATGCCGTGCGCTTTGCCGACGCGATGAACGACGACTTCAACACGCCGCTGGCGATTGCCGTGCTGTTCGATCTGGTCAGCGAGCTGAACAAGTCGAAATCGGCCGTACTGGCGCGTCAGCTGAAGGCGCTGGCCGATGTGATCGGCCTGCTAGGCCGCACGCCGCAGCAGTTCCTGCAAGCGTCGGTAGGTGAGGCCGATACGGCCGGCGACGGCGCCATTGCGGACGCCATTGCGCGCCGCACGGCCGCCAAGAAGGCCCGCAACTTCGCCGAATCGGACGCAATCCGTGCCGAACTGCTGGCAGCGGGCATCATCCTCGACGACAACCCCGACGGCACCACCAACTGGCGCCGCGCATAATGGTCACCGCCAAGGACAACAACGAGGGCGCCAGCCCGGCCGGCGTGCCGCCGTACTGGGAAGAGGCCAAGATCGAGCTCATGAAGCGGGACCGCATCATGAAGAAACTGATCCCGCAATTTGGCGACCTGCATCTGGTCGGCCACGGCGACCCGTTTACCACCTTGGCGCGTTCCATCGTCGGCCAGCAAGTGACCACCAAGGCGGCCGACGCGACCTGGCGCAAGCTGCTGCTGGCCTGCCCGAAATGCACGCCGGCGCAAGTGATCAAGGCCGGTGCCGAGCAGTTGTCGGCCTGCGGCTTGTCGAAGCGCAAGACCGAATACATCCTCGATCTCGCTGACCACTTCAAGACCAAGCGCGTGCACGCCAATCAGTGGGACCAGATGGATGACGAGGCGGTGATTGCCGAGCTGGTGCAGATCCGCGGCATTGGCCGCTGGACCGCTGAGATGTTCCTGATCTTCAATCTGCTGCGGCCGAATGTCTTGCCGCTCGATGACCCCGGCCTGATCCAGGGCATCAGCCAGAACTACTTCTCTGGCGAGCCGGTCTCGCGCAGCGATGCGCGCGAGGTCTCGGCCAACTGGGAGCCATATCGCACCGTCGCCACATGGTATTTATGGCGAAGCCTGGACCCGGTTGCTGTAGAATAGATACTCTAATCGCGGCGCGAGGCGAAATTGTGTCTGCTTATCGCACATTTCGACGGTGACTGTTGAGAATAAACACGGAGGTACAATGACTAAAACGACTTTCCTCAATTTTGAGCAACCGATCGCGGAACTCGATTCCAAAATCGAAGAACTGCGCTTCGTGCAGGACGACTCTGCCGTCGACATCTCCGAAGAGATCGACCGCCTGGCCAAGAAAAGCCAGCAGCTGACCAAAGACATCTACGCCAAGCTGACCCCATGGCAGGTGGCGCAGATTGCGCGTCACCCACAGCGTCCGTACACGATGGACTATGTGAACGAAATTTTCACCGACTTCCACGAACTGCACGGCGACCGCAGCTATGCGGACGACCTGTCGGTAGTCGGCGGTCTGGCCCGTTTCAACGGTCAGGCCTGCATGGTGATCGGCCACCAGAAGGGGCGCGACACCAAGGAACGCGCACTGCGCAACTTCGGCATGCCGAAGCCGGAAGGCTATCGCAAGGCGATGCGCCTGATGAAGCTGGCAGAGAAGTTTGGCATTCCGGTGTTCACCTTTGTGGACACGCCGGGCGCCTTCCCGGGTATTGACGCCGAAGAACGCGGCCAGTCGGAAGCGATCGGTCACAACCTGTACGTGATGGCGGAACTGAAAGTGCCGCTGATCGCTACCATCATCGGCGAAGGCGGCTCCGGCGGCGCGCTGGCGATTGCGGTGGGCGATGCGGTGCTGATGCTGCAATATTCGACCTATTCGGTGATTTCGCCGGAAGGCTGCGCCTCGATCCTGTGGAAGACTTCGGAACGTGCTGCCGATGCCGCCGAAGCGCTGGGTTTGACTGCGCACCGTCTGAAGGCCATGGGCCTGATCGACAAGATCGTCAGCGAGCCACTGGGTGGCGCGCACCGCGATCCGAAACAGATGGCCACGCTGCTGAAGCGCGCGCTGGCTGATTCGCTGCGCCAGTTCCACGGCATGAAGACCAAGGACCTGCTGGAAGCGCGTCACGAGAAGCTGATGAGCTACGGCAAGTTCAAAGAAACCACGCCACAAGAATAAAGCGCGCGCCACGGCGTAACGCCGGCCAGTCAAAGCGCAGATCAGCTGGCAAACCCCAACGACGCAAAGCCGGGGTCAGACCCGAATGCCGTTAAGTTAAGGCGCAGATCGGCTGGCAAAGCCCACCGACGCAAAGCCGGGGTCAGACCCGCCGGGTCTGACCCCAGGGTTTGGTCTTGGGGTTCAAGCGCACGCTACGGCACTTTAACTGAACGGCATGACGCCACGGCGCGCCATTCAACACACCCCGGGGGCCCGCACGCGCGGCCCCCGTTTCGCATCTGGAGTTCCCCTTGAAGAAGCAGCAAATCCCGACCTTGTCCTCCACCTTCGCACTGGCCGTTGGTGCCGCGCTGCAGCGCGCCGGCGCGGGCGACCGTATGGCGGTCGCCCTCAGTGGCGGCCTCGACTCGTCGGCCCTGTTGCACCTGGCGCAGGCTTATGTTCAAAGAACCTCTTCTGCTGCGACTACTACCACTACTACTACTCACACTACTTTCACTGCTACTGTTGCTACT
>JBGSBQ010000137.1:0-7895 GCA_041730475.1 Sphingomonadaceae bacterium | reverse complement strand
CATATGTGGAAATACCCCTGGGGATTATGTAGGTATCGTAAAAGGAATAAATGATGTAAATGGTGATAATGTTCCTGATTTTATTGTCGGCAGCGCAGCTACTGGAAAGTTCTATTTGTTTTTTGGCAATAATAATGGTTTACCTAATCAAATTAATGTAAATAACATTAATGGATTGGGAATTGCTTTACTTGGAATTAATCCTAATAGCCTTGGCTGGATAAGCGCAGTACCAGATATTAATGGAGACAGGCTGAATGAATTTGTTATTAGTGACACTATGGCTACTGGAAAAGTCTATTTAATTAATGGCCAACGCAGTTTTTCATCGCCAATAAATTTATTAAACTATCTTAATGGCACTACAGGAACTACTTTCATTGGTAGTTCCACTCTTTTTACAGGCTCATCATTATTTGGAACTAAAAATATTTATGGCAATGGCAAGTCAGCTCTTCTTATAGGCGAACCGGGGATTAATACAGCAACCTATACAGGTAAAGTATATTTAATTGATGCTAAAAATGGTGGTTATCCCGCTACAGTAAATTTAGCTTCACCTAACGGTACCATAATAACTACTTTTACAGGTGCAAATTCCGGAGATCAGATTGGTTACTCATTGGATGCTCTCGATTTAAACTGGGATAATTGTACTGATATTGTTATCTGCTCAATTAAGATGAATGGCAAAACCGGTGGATGCACTGTTGTTCTTGGCAATGTAAATGGTTACTCTACTTCAGTTAGCTTAGCTACTTTTACGGGTAATAATGGCATAGTTATTAATGGTGTTAATAGTGGAGATGGTTCGACGCCGGCGGGAGCATAGAAGCCGAACCAGGAATCCGCGTCAAACCCCTTCAGACCGACTTCGGCCACGGTGGGGGTGTCAGGAAAAAGCGCAGAGCGTTCGGGGCTGCCGACCGCCAGCAAGCGCAGCTTGCCGTCGCGCACATGGCCCAGGCCGATGCCGGGGTCGAACATGTAATCCACCTGACCGGCGAGCAGGTCGACCATTGCCGGAGCGGCGCCGCGGTAGGGCACATGCAGCGTCTTGATGTCGGCAGCGCCGTTGAACATTTCCGCCGCCAGGTGCGGCGAGCTGCCGTTGCCAGGCGAGCCGTAGCTGAGCTTGCCCGGGTTTTTCTTGGCGTAGTCGATGAACTCCTTCGCGCTCTTCACTGGCACGTCCGGGCGGGTAACCAGGAACACCAGAACGCGCGCCGCCGCTGCCACGGGCTGCAAATCCTTTGCCGGATCGAACGACATCGTCTTGTACAGGTGCGGGTTCACTGACGCTACCCCGCCGGAACTGAACAGGAACGTATAGCCGTCCGGGTCTGCCTTGGCCACGGCCTCACCGCCGATATTGCCGTTCGCACCAGCCCGGTTCTCGATGACCACCGGCTGCCCGAGCGCCTCGGACACCGGCTGCGAGATCAGTCGGGCCATGACGTCCGCCGCCCCGCCGGGTGGGAAATTCACCACCACGCGCACGGGTTTGGCAGGCCAGGACTGTGCCTGAGCCATCGCGGTCTGGGCGCCCCCGATGGCAGTCAGAACGACCGCTGCGGACGCTGCCAGACGGAAGAACGACCGGCGTGAGGGGGATGTGGTACGAACTTTCATGAGGTCTCCTTGCTTTTCGTTTTTGACAAACTTCAACCGGCAGAAGGATTGTCTGCCGGCTGTTCCACAAACTGTTCGGCCTATGATTCCTGCGCTGCGGGGGCCACCGGCTTGGCTGGCTGGGGCGATCGCCTGACCCAGCGAACCGGGGTTTCCTTCATGGGCCGTGCCGGCGCACCGTGCCGGGTCAACGTCGCATCGAGCGCCTTGCCGGCGGCGTCGGACAGTGCCGCCGTACGCGCATCGGCAATCGCTTGCGCGCGCTGGTCGTCGTTGTCGAATGTCGCCGCCACAGCCAGATGGTCGAGAATGTGCAGCAAGTTTTCCTTGCCGCGTTCATTGGTTTCGCCGTAACCCTTGATCAGCCGGCCGCACTGGGCCAGCTCGTTGCCCAGCCGCCAGTGGACTGCAGCGGCACGCTCGACGGCGCCCACCCACTTTTCAATCATCTCCTGCTCGCGAGCGTAGCGGCTGCCGAAATGCCGGACGCGCTTCATGCCGGCCATCAGGCGCAGCATCGCCATTCCGGTGACCGTATGCGACCCCACCTTCAGTGGCATGGCCCAGGCCGGACGGCCGCGCCGCTGGCGCCGCTGATCCCAGCTCAACAGTCGCCGCGCAATAGGCTGGGGCAGCAATCCGGCAAATTCCGGAACACCCGGCTTGAAATGATCAAAAACGCGGACGAGGTCGTCGGGACCCGCCCGCACTTCGTCCAGGACACGACGGCTACGGGTCTGGCGACTTTTCAGATCGGCCACGCGTACGACGTCATCGAAGGCCATCCAGAGCGCCAGAAAGCGAGCAGTCTCGCGTGTGGTGGCATAACCGTGGGCGCCGGCCGGATCGGCCTGCCGCTCGGCGCTCAGCACCCGCGACAGCCGTGTGATGTAGAGGTCGGCGTAAGCCTTGTTCTGGTAGTCAACCATCCGCGCATAACCGGGCGCCAGCATGTCGTGCACGGCAACCGGGAAAGCCGCCGCGACCTCGGCGGGCAGGCGCTCGATCTGAACCGCCGCCTCGTCCAGCTGCAGCAGTTGCTGCACCATGGCGCCCTGCCGCCGGGCGGCATCGACGATCTCGAACGCGCGCGCAAAGCCGCGAAGACTGGGTTCGACGCCGCGACCACTGCGTCGGATGGTGTCTTCGAAGGCCTCGCGGCTGAAAGGCAGTGCGCCGCTGGCGGCGATCGCACCGAACAACACGGCGCTGATTACGGTACCGGCCTGTTGTGCGGTTTGCGCCATATCGAAAACATAGTGCTCGCGGCTGGTTTCCCGAACCAGCTCGACCAGCTTCTCGTTGGAGAAGCGGCCGTCACCCGGCTGCATGCGCTCGGCGGTCGTCAGCGCCCGCGACGATGACGTGATGAGTACGGTTCGGGCCGGCGACGAGAAGCCGTTCGACACCTGGCGTGCGGTTTCCAGCAGTTCGGAGGACACCAGCACGTCGATGTCGCCGGGCACCGGCGTCAGAGCAAACACGGGCCGGCGGCCCTGCAGCTGCGCCGCAGGCACCGGGAAGACCTCGATGTAGTAAGACGTGGCCCCGGTACGTTGGGCAACGCCCGGCACCGAGGTGCTTTGCGCGGGGTAGCCTGCCGCGATGGCTGTGTCGATCAGCCATTCGGCCAGGACGCCCCCGCCCTCGCCGCCCAGGGCGCAGACCATGACCGTGATCGGGCGCAATGAAGCGATGTCTTGCATGTCGATATACCTCAGGCGGGCTGCATGGCGCGCGTGACGCGGCGGCGCATGTTGTCGATAAGTCGTTCGTGCCAGCGAGGGTTCTGCACGACCTCGGCGCGATAGAACGAGGGGCACAGCGTGGCTGCATGGGCGTTTTCGCCGCACAAGCCGCAGCCCACGCAACCGTCGATCACCGTAGCTACCGGATCCACCTTGAGAGGGTCGGGGTTGTCCTTGAGAGTGAGGGTGGGACAGCCCGACAGCCGGATGCAGGCGTGATCCCCGGTGCAGACGTCTTCGTCCACGCCGTACTTGACGCGAACGGCGCGCTTGCCGGCCTTCAGCAAGCCGGCAATCCAGGGTTTCAGACGGCGCTGCCGTTCCAGCTGGCACTCACCCTCGGCGATGATCACCTTCAGCCCGGAATACTTGGTGGTGAAGGCTTCAGTCAACGTGCGCCGCATCTGATCGACGCGATAGGTATGCACGGTGCGCATCCATCCAACCCCCATCCCGCGCAAGGTCTGCTCGATGGTCTGGTTCTTGTGCGCCAGGCTTTGCTGCTTGTCCGGGGCATTGGCGCGCGCGTCTTCGTCCGGCGTCGAGATGATTTCCTGCGTTCCCGTCGCCGACGTATACCCGTTCTTGAAGATCAGCAGGACCGCGTCATCCTGGTTGAACAAGGCCGACTGCACACCGGTAAGCAGACCGTTGTGCCAGAAACCGCCGTCTCCCATGATGGATAGCACGCGACGCGACATCATTGGCGACACGCCGGCCCGACTGGCCAGGCTCATGCCATATCCCAGTATCGAATGGCCCGATGAAAACGGCTCGAATGTGCCGAAGGCATGGCAGCCGATGTCGGCCGCGATGTGTACCGGCCCGACCTCTTGCTGGGCCAGTTTGAGAGCCGAAAATACCGGCCGTTCGGGACAGCCGATACAGAAGCTGGGCGGCCGCCCCGGCAGCGGTTCGGTCAGACGACCGGCGACGCTTTGCCGGAGTTCGGTATTGGCGTCCAGCCAGGCGCGCGCGGAGGCGACACCCGGATGGCTTTGATACTGGCCAAGGAACGCACCCAGCGCGTCGACCATGGCTTCCGCCGTGCATTCGCCCACGGCCGGCATCATGTCCTTGCCGTGCAAGGCCGTGTTCAGGTCGCGCCGGCGCAGCATGGTGGCGATTTCCTGTTCGATGTATTCGGGCTGGCCTTCTTCGATGATCATGACCGCCCGCTTGCCGGCGCAGAACGCCGTCACTTCTTCGGGAACCAGCGGGAAGGTGACGTTCAGCACGAGCAAGGGCACTGCCGGCGTGCCAAAGGCGTCGGCCGCACCGAACTGCTGCAGCGAACGGATCAGCGTGTTGTACAAGCCGCCCTGCACAATGATGCCGACCTCACCGTTCGGGTCGCCAAACTGCTCGTTCAGCTTGTTTTCGGCGATGTACCGCCGCGCGGCCGGAATGCGCTCTTCAACCTTGAGCTTTTCGTGGCGGAAGGTGACGGGCGGATGCGCGAGGCGCACATAGTCGAATGCCGCCGGCTCTTCCATTAACTGGCGTGTGGACACCGGCGGCGGCAGATTGTCCTTGCATTCAAAGCTGCCGCGCACATGACAGGCGCGGATGCGCAGTTCCAGCAGCGCCGGCATATTGGACGTTTCCGACAGCCGGAAGCCCTCTTCGACGATGCGCACCATGTTGGCCAGGTCTGGGCGCGGGTCGAGCATGATCATCGACGACTTCAGGGCGTAGGCGTGGGTGCGTTCCTGGATGACGCTGGCCCCCTCGCCGTAATCTTCGCCCACCACGATCAGGGCACCGCCCTTCACGCCTGGCGATGACAGGTTGGACAAGGCGTCTGCCGCCACGTTGGTGCCGACGATGGACTTCCAGGTAACGGCGCCGCGCAAGGGATACTGGATGGATGCGCCCAGCATGGCGGCTGCCGACGCCTCGTTGGAACAGGCCTCGACGTGCACGCCGAGTTCGTCGAGGTAGTCGCGCGCCTGCATCATGACGTCCAGCAGGTGCGAAACGGGCGCGCCCTGGTAGCCGCCTACATAGGCCACCCCGGACTGCAGCAGCGCCTTAGTGATGGCGAGGATGCCCTCGCCGTGGAAAGTCTGGCCTTCGCCTAGGCGAAGCGATTCCACCTGTTTGCGAAAAGAAACCTCCAAGGCGGCCTCCGACATGAAATGATTTGAGACAAGCATGCCAGTGTCGGCTTTTGGGGCGGCACAATCAATATAATGGCGTCACTAAATGATATGCACGCCATGCATATAAACGAGATCGATCTCAACCTGTTGCGCGTCTTCGAAGCCGTCTATCGCGTGCGCAACGTAAGCCGCGCCGCCGAGACGCTGGGCCTGACGCAACCCGCCGTCAGCCATGCCCTGACCCGGCTGCGCCTGCTGCTGCGCGACCCCCTGTTCGTGCGCGCGGGCGGCGGGGTACAGCCGACGGCCAAGGCCAGCCAGCTTGCCGAGTCAGGGCTCCCCGAAGAGCGCCGCGTGGGAGCCCCTCCCCTTCGCACGGATGAGCGCTAGAAGGTGATGGATCGAATCGAGGCGCGCGTGCTCGCGTGGACCACCAAGCGCAAGCCCACGGATGCTTCGACACACTGGTCATTGCGCAAGCTCGCAGCCGAACTCGGCAGCGCAATCTTGCACACGACGGTGGCGTCCGTTTGCGCCGAGCATAACCGCGAGCCCGCATCGGCTTGAGGGGGCGTTGTCACGTTGGCGAAGACGAAGCGCGTGGCAAGCTGCTTGAGATAGAGCGAAGCCCCCAACGGGTGGCGCTTGATCGCAAAGTGCTGGCGGATGGGACGAAGCTCGAGAGAAAAGCCTGCGTGCGCTCGAGCCTGCGAAAGCTTCACATGCACCGCTCGCGCTCACGGGTGGGCTGATGACTTTTTCGGCACGGTTGTTCACGCGAGCACTGGCCCTCACGAACACGTGTCGCGCATTCGCAAGCTCCGGAACCTCGGCCCTTCGCGGCCGGGTAGCTACGCAATCGGTCCGTGACGATCTTGCACCACGCTCGAACAGCAGCTCCTCGATGTCGCGTAGGCTCAGGTGAAGCGGACGCGAGTGCACCGCGGCACTCACAGCTCGAGAACTAGCATCGGCGACTTCGACCTGGAACAGCAAGGCATGAATTGGTCATTCGCAGCCTGTTCGGCGGGCGTCAGGTAAAAGTCCTTGTGGTCCGGCTCGCCTTCGAGCACGCGCGTGAGGCAGGTTCCGCATACGCCCTGCTCGCAGGAGGTGGGGACCTCCACGCCAGCCGCAACCAGTGCCTGGACAACCGTTTTCTCCTTCGGCACCAGGATGATCCTGCCGGAGCTGGCGAGCTTCACTCGGAAGCTTTGGTCCTCGTCAGTCTTCGCGACGACGGCGCCGAAGAACTCGTAGTGCATCTCGGCCTCGGGCCAGCCCTGGGCGTGCGCGGTCGACAGCACGTGATCCATAAATCCTTTCGGACCGCAGACGTACAGGTGCGTACCGGCACCGGCACCGGTCAACACGCGACCGACGTCCAGCTTCTGTTCGGGCGCGCCGTCGTCGAAGTGGAACTGAACACGCGAGGCGTAAGGCGCCTGTTGGATGCGAGCGGCGAAGGCGGTGCGATCTCGGGAGCGGGTCGCATAGTGCATTTCGAACTTGCCGCCCAGCACCGAGAGGCGCTCGGCCATACATAGGATCGGCGTCACGCCGATGCCGCCCGCGAGCAACAGGCTCCTGCTCGCGCCATGCGCCAGCGGGAAGTGGTTCTTCGGGGGGCTTATCGTCAGCACATCGCCAGGCTGCACGCGCTCGTGCATCGCCTTCGAGCCGCCACGCGTATTCGGGTCCTTGAGAACTGCGATCACGTAGCGGTGGCTCTCCGCCGGATCGTTGCAGAGCGAGTACTGGCGGGTGACGCCTTCACTGACCTGGACGTCGACATGCGATCCAGCGGAGAACGCCGGCAAGCCCTGCCCGTCGACGGCGACGAGCTCGAAGCTGCAGATGTCGATCGCCTCCAGCGTCTTGGCGGCAACCCTGACCTGCAGGCCGTTGGTAAAAGCGTTCATGTTCATCTCAAGAGTTGGGTGAATTCGCGCAGGCACGCGCCCGGCCGGAAACGGCCGCGCCTACGGGCGTGGTTCGACCCCTTCGTATGCCCGCTCCAGCATCGCCTTCACGGATTCGTACTCGACGACTTTTGGATTCCGGTACGGCGTTGCACACACCTCCTCGGCCGCCTGCTGCACACCACTGCGCGGCATGCCGATCTGCTTCAACGCAGATGGGAGCCGAAGCCGACCCAGCATGTGGTACAGCGCGGACGGAGCGTCGCCTGCCTTCAGCGCGCGCGCGACCCGGGCCATGCCTTGCGGCGCCGCCTTGCTGTTGTAGCGCGCGACGTGCGGCAGCACGATGGCATGCAGCTCCGCGTGCGGCAGGCCGAACGCGCCGCCGAGCACATGGCAGATCTTGTGGTGCAGGCCCATGGTCGTGGCTTCGAGCGCGTGGCCGGCCAGCCAGGCACCGTAGAGTGCCTCGGACCTGGCGTCGACGT
>JBGSBQ010000136.1:0-7984 GCA_041730475.1 Sphingomonadaceae bacterium | reverse complement strand
GGTCATCATCACCCTGTCCGGCCTGTTCGTCGGCATGGTGCTGGGACTGCAGGGCTATTACACGCTGAATAAATACGGTGCCGAGCAATCGCTGGGCCTGCTGGTGGCGCTGGGCTTGACCCGCGAACTGGGGCCCGTCATCACGGCGCTGTTGTTTGCCGGTCGTGCTGGCACCTCGCTGACGGCGGAAATCGGCCTGATGAAGGCCGGTGAGCAACTGTCGGCCATGGAAATGATGGCCATCAACCCGATCCAGCGCGTGCTGGCGCCCCGTTTCTGGGCCGGCGTGATCTCGGTGCCGCTGCTGGCGTCGGTGTTCAGCGCGGTCGGTGTGTTCGGCGGTTATCTGGTCGGCGTGCAGTGGATCGGCGTCGATGATGGCGCGTTCTGGTCGCAGATGCAGGGCGGCGTCGATATCTGGAAAGATATTTTTAACGGCTTCGTCAAGAGCGTGGTGTTCGGCATCGCCATCACCTTTATCGCGCTGTACCAGGGCTATGAGTCGCAACCGACGCCGGAAGATGTGGCGCGCGCCACCACCCGCACCGTTGTGATCTCCTCGCTGATGATCTGGTGGCTGGACTTCATGCTGACGGCATTGATGTTCAGTAAGTAATTCAGTCTTTAAACAGACTAATAATGATTGGCGGCAAGTGTCGCCGCAAGAAAATGAATAGGATGTACTATGCAACGTAAATCTCTGGATGTCTGGGTCGGTCTGTTCATCGTTATCGGTGTGGCCGCATTGATGTTTCTGGCGCTCAAGGCCGGCAATATGAGTTCCATGTCCTTCGGCAAGACCTACGCGATCAACGCCAAGTTCGACAACATCGGCAGCCTGCGTCCGCAAGCGCCGGTGAAGGCCGCCGGGGTGGTGGTAGGCCGTGTGGGAGAGATCAAGTTTGATGACAAGAGCTACCAGGCACTGGTAACCTTGGTGATGGAAGAAGGCTACAAGTTTCCAAAAGACAGCTCGGCCAAAATCCTGACCGCTGGCCTGCTGGGCGAGCAATACGTCGGCATCGAAGCCGGCGGTGATACCAACAACCTGGCTGCGGGCGACCGCATTCCACGCACCCAATCGGCCGCCGTGCTGGAAGACCTGATCAATCAGTTCATCTACAGCAAAGCCGCCGAAGGAAAGGACAGCAAATGATGAACCCCCGTGCTACCCGCCAGACCTCCTTGTTGCGCCCTGCCGCGCTGGCGCTGGGCCTGACCGTGCTGCTGAGTGGCTGCGCTGGTCCGAATCCGCGCGATCCGTATGAGAGTTTCAACCGCAGCATGTTCAAATTCAACGACACGGTCGATGAATACGCGCTGAAACCGGCCGCTACCGCCTACCGCAATGTGCTGCCCTCGTTCGTGCAGACCGGCGTCAACAACTTCTTCGGCAATCTGGCCGACGTCTGGACCGCTGTCAACAACCTGCTGCAAGGCAAGGGCGAAGCGGGCATGAGCGACGTCACCCGTGTCGCGCTGAACTCGACCTTCGGCATCGTCGGCCTGTTCGACATCGCCTCGGAGGCCGGCCTGCAGAAGCACAAGGAAGATCTCGGCCAGACGCTGGGTAGCTGGGGTGTGCCATCCGGTCCCTATGTGATGCTGCCGTTGCTGGGCCCGTCTACGGTGCGCGATGCCGTGATGGTGCCGATCGACGTCAAGGGCGACCCATGGGCCTACAAGGAACCGGCCTATCTGCGCAACATCGGTACCGCGACCCGCGTCATCGACCAGCGCGCCAACTTGCTGGATGCCTCCAATTTGCTGGAAGATGCGGCGCTGGACCGCTATGAATTCATCCGCGACGGTTTCCTGCAACGCCGTGAAAGCCAGATCAATGACGGCGAATCCACGCTCCGCAAAGGCAAGAAACAGAAGGCCGATGAGGACGTGAAACCGGCCGCGCCGACCGCTGCCGTAGAAACTTCTGCACCCGTGTCATCCGAATCCGCGCCAAAAGAGTTAAACTCGGGCGCACCGGCTGCGTCGAACGCCAGCCTGTGATCTGAGTGACAACTACATAGGTGAAGAAAAATATGAAATTGCATAAGCATGTAATCGGCGCCGCTATCGCGGCCCTGGCCCTGAGCGCTCTGGCGCCCGTCTCTGCCGCCCCTGCCGTGGCGGCCTCGGTCGGCGCGGCCGCCAGTGCCGAAGCGCCCGATGTGCTGGTCAAGCGCATCAGCCAGGACGTGATTGAAACGGCGAAAGCCGACAAGGGTATCCAGTCCGGCGACCAGAAAAAAGTTATGGACCTGGTCGAAACCAAGATCCTGCCGTACGTCGACTTCCAGCGCATGACCGCGCTGGCCGCCGGCCGCTTCTGGCGCGAGGCCACGCCGGAACAGCAGAAAGCGCTGTCCGAGCAGTTCCGCACGCTGCTGATCTTCACGTATTCGGGCGCGCTGTCGCAGATCAAGAATGAAACCGTGGAATTCAAGCCGCTGCGCGCGGATGCCGCCGATACCGAAGTCGAAGTGCGCTCGCAGGTGAATGTGGCGCGCGGCGAACCGATACCGCTGAACTACCGCGTGGCCAAGGGCCCGACCGGCTGGAAGATCTATGACATCAACGTGCTCGGCGCGTGGCTGGTCGAAACCTACAAAGGTACCTTCGCGTCGGAAATCAGCAAGGGTGGCGTCGATGGTCTGATCAAGGCCTTGACCGAGAAGAACAAGAAGCTGGCGAATCGCCCGCTGAAAACTGTCGCCAAATAATCAGGAACCCCCCAGCATCATGACCATCACCACCAAAACTGCCGACAACCTGCAGTCGCTGACCACGCTGACCGTGCTGAATGCCACGGCGGCGCTGGCGCGTGGCCTGGCCGCCATCAAGGATGGCCAGACCGCGTTCGACCTGCGTCATGTGTTGACGGTGGACTCGGTGGCGGTGTCCGTGATGCTGGCCTGGCAGAAGGCGGCGCGCGACGCCGGTTTCGAGCTGGAACTGAAAAATTTGCCACCGGCGCTGCAAAGCCTGACCAAGCTGTACGGTGTTTGTTCGCTGCTGTTCCCGACCTCGGTGCAGCTGGAGCCGGGTGAACCGTTCCCGGAAAACCCGGCCCATTCCGAGTTCGCCCCTGTGGTGGGCGCACCGGAACCGTCCAAACTCGGCCTCGGCAACGCGCCGGCCGACCTGCACCATCATTGACCCCAGCCCCACCCCGCCGTCCCTGGATGTCATCTGCCATCCGCCCGTAATGCCCGGTCCGGCTCTGCCGGATCAAATTTCCCCTATAATTGAACGTTGCCGCTGCCGCAAAGCGCCGCGGCGCCCGCACCACCGGCTGCCATCGGGCAGCGATACGTGGCGGCCTGCGCCGCCGCACCAACTGATAAGTCAAGCATGACAGCTATCCAAATAAGCAATGTCGAGAAGCGCTACCAGTCCTTGCAAGCGCTGGGCGGCGTATCGCTGAACATCGAAGAGGGCGAATTCTTCGGCCTGCTGGGCCCGAATGGCGCCGGTAAAACCACGCTGATCTCCATCATCGCCGGCCTGATCCGGCCCGATGCCGGTTCGGTCACCATCCACGGCCACGATGTGTCGCGCGATTTCCGTGCGGCCCGGCGCAAGCTCGGCGTGGTGCCGCAGGAACTGGTGTTCGATCCCTTCTTCACGGTGCGCGAAACGCTGCGCCTGCAGTCGGGCTATTTCGGCCTCGGCAACAACGATGCGTGGATCGATGAGGTGATGCACAACCTCGACCTGACCAACAAGGCCGACACCAATATGCGCGCGCTGTCGGGCGGCATGAAGCGCCGCGTGCTGGTGGCGCAGGCGCTGGTGCACAAGCCGCCGGTGATCGTGCTCGATGAGCCGACCGCCGGGGTCGATGTCGAACTGCGCCAGACGCTGTGGAAATTCATCTCGCGCCTGAATCGCGAAGGTCACACCGTGGTGCTGACCACCCACTATCTGGAAGAAGCGCAAGCCATGTGCAAGCGGGTCGCGATGCTGAAGGGCGGCAAAGTGGTGGCGCTCGACACCATGGCGGCGCTGATTCGCCGCATCTCCGGCTCGCAGCTGATCGTCAGCCTGCCGGGTGGTGTGCTGCCCGAGGAGTTGCGGCCACTGGTCACGCATACCGAGAGCGGCGAGCATGGCCAGAAGTTCAGCCTGCGCATCAACGAATACAGCGAAGTCGAAAAAATCCTGGCGCGTTTGCGTGAAAGCGGTGCCGTCATCGACGAAATGCAATTGCAACAAGCGGACCTGGAAGACATCTTCCTGCAGATCATGGAAAAGGGCACCGTATGAATTTCTTCTCTACCGGTTTCCGTACCCTGGTCTACAAAGAAACGCTGCGTTTCTGGAAGGTCGCGACCCAGACCGTGGCCGCACCGATCCTGACCGCCATGCTGTACCTGCTGATCTTCGGCCACGTGCTGGAAGGCCGGGTGCAGGTGTATCAGGACGTCAGCTACACCGCCTTCCTGATACCGGGGCTGGTGATGATGAGCGTGCTGCAAAATGCGTTCGCCAATTCCTCGTCCTCGCTGATCCAGTCCAAGATCACCGGCAATCTGGTGTTCGTGCTGCTGACTCCGCTGTCCCACTGGGAAATCTTCTCGGCTTATGTGATCGCCGCCATGGTGCGTGGCATCGTGGTCGGTTTCGGCGTGTTCCTGGTGACGGCGTGGTTTGGCCACATGTCCTTCCTGGCGCCGCTGTGGATCGTGGTGTTCGCGCTGCTGGGCGCTGCCATCCTCGGCACCATGGGCCTGATCGCCGGCATTTGGGCCGAGAAATTCGACCAGCTGGCCGCGTTCCAGAACTTCCTGATCATGCCGCTGACCTTCCTGTCCGGCGTGTTTTATTCGATCCATTCGCTGCCGCCGTTCTGGCTGACCGTGTCGCACCTGAACCCGTTCTTCTACATGATCGACGGCTTCCGCTACGGCTTCTTCGGCCAGTCCGATGTCAACCCGCTGGTCAGCGTCAGTATCGTGGGCGCTTTCCTGGTGGCGCTGTCGCTGGTGGCGATCCGCCTGCTGCGCAGCGGCTACCGCCTGCGCCACTAAGACCGAATTTCAAGACAAAATTATTGAGGAATTATCGTGACCACTACCCCAGAACTGATCCACGGCTATATCTCGGCCGGCCTTGAATGCACCCACCTCGAAGTGGAGGGCGATGGCCAGCACTTCCAGGCCATCATCGTCTCGCCGGCGTTTGCCGGCAAGCGTCCGATCCAGCGCCACCAGCTGGTGTACGCGGCACTGGGCGACCGTATGCGCGAAGAAATCCACGCGCTGTCGATGAAGACCCTGACTCCTGACGAATACCAAGGCTAAGCATGGACAAGCTCCTGATTCAAGGCGGTAAGCGCCTGGCCGGTGACATCACCATTTCCGGCGCCAAGAACGCGGCCCTGCCCATCCTGTGCGCCGGCCTGCTGACGTCGGGCGACGTTGAGCTGTCCAACGTGCCGCACCTGCATGACGTGGCCACCATCCTCAAGCTGCTGGGCCAGACCGGCCTGAAAGTGCAGCAGGATGGCGACAAGGTCACGCTGAACGGCAGCGCCATCGACAAGCTGGAAGCGCCGTATGAGCTGGTGAAAACCATGCGCGCCTCGATTCTGGTACTGGGCCCGCTGCTGGCGCGCTTTGGTGTCGCCAAGGTGTCGCTGCCGGGCGGCTGCGCGATCGGTTCGCGTCCGGTCGACCAGCACATCAAGGGCCTGCAGGCGATGGGCGCCGAGATTCATATTGAAGGCGGCTACATCTACGCCAAGTGCCCGAAACTGAAGGGCGCCCGCATCGTGACCGACATGATCACCGTGACCGGCACCGAGAACCTGCTGATGGCCGCCACGCTGGCCGAGGGCGAGACCGTGCTGGAAAACGCGGCCTGCGAGCCGGAAGTGACCGATCTGGCGCACCTGCTGGTGGCGATGGGCGCCAAGATTGACGGCATCGGTACCAACCGTCTGGTGATCCAAGGCGTGAGCGAACTGCACGGCGCCAAGCATGCGGTGATTTCGGACCGTATCGAAGCGGCCACCTTCCTGTGCGCAGTGGCGGCCGCTGGTGGCGACATCACGATCCGTAATACCCGCGTCGACATCATGGATGCGGCGCTCGACAAGCTGCGCGAGATCGGTCTGCAGATGACCATCGGCGACAACTGGATTCGCGCGCAGATGGACCAGCGTCCCAAGCCGGTGACCTTCCGCACCACTGAATACCCGGGCTTCCCGACCGATATGCAGGCCCAGTTCATGGCAGTCAATACCATCGCCGATGGCGCCAGCCGCGTCACCGAGACGATTTTCGAAAACCGATTCATGCACGTGCAGGAGATGAACCGGCTGGGCGCAGCGATTGAAACCGACGGCAATACCGCCTTTATCAAGGGTGTGGAACAGCTGATCGGCGCACCAGTGATGGCGACCGACCTGCGCGCTTCGGCGTCGCTGGTGATCGCGGCGCTGGCTGCCCGTGGCGAAACGCTGATCGACCGCATCTACCACCTCGATCGTGGCTACGATCAGATGGAAGTGAAGCTGTCGGCGGTGGGCGCCGATATCAAGCGCATCAAATAAATCAGCGTCGCTCTCGCGCAAGCGGGAGCCCATGCCCGGTATGGGTCCCCGCCTGCGCGGGGACGACGGATCGAGCGATAACGTATATGGGAATTAACATGAGTGCTCTGAAGGGCCAGTCCGGCTCCCAGCTGATCCTGGCGCTGTCCAAAGGCCGCATCTTTGAAGACACGCTGCCGCTGCTGGAAGCAGCCGGCATCATCGTGACCGAAAATCCGGAAACCTCGCGCAAGCTGATCTTGTCGACCAACGATCCCGACGTGCGCGTCATCATCGTGCGCGCTACCGACGTGCCGACCTATGTACAGCATGGCGCTGCCGATTTCGGCGTGGCCGGCAAGGATGTGCTGCTCGAGCATGGCGGCGAGGGGCTGTACCAGCCAATCGATCTGAATATCGCGGCTTGCCGCATGTCGGTCGCGGTCAAGAATGGCTTTGACTATGAGACCGCAGTGCGTCAGGGTGCGCGCTTGCGCGTGGCCACCAAGTTCGTCAACACGGCGCGCGAGCACTTCGCCGCCAAGGGCGTGCACGTCGACCTGATCAAGCTGTATGGCTCGATGGAGCTGGCGCCGCTGGTCGGCCTGTCGGACGCCATCGTCGACGTGGTCAGCACCGGCAACACGCTGCGCGCCAACGATCTGGTGGAAGTGGAAGCGATCATGGACATTTCCTCGCGCCTGATCGTGAATCAGGCCGCGCTGAAGATGAAGCGCGAACGATTGCAACCGATTATCGAAGCGTTTGAACGCGCTTCCCAAAAAGTCTAAAGCGGATTACCTCATCATGTCGATTCAGATTACCAAGCTCGATTCCAGCCAAGCCGATTTCCAACAGTCCCTGAGCACCTTGCTGGCATTTGAAGCGAGCACCGATGAAGCTATCGAAAGCGCGGTAGCCGGCATTCTGGCCGACGTCAAAGCGCGTGGCGATGCCGCCGTGCTGGAGTACACCAACCGTTTTGACCGCATCCCGAACGGCGGCGCCAGCAGCATGGCCGCCTTCGACATCTCGCAGCAGGAGCTGCAGGCCGCGCTGGACAGCATCCCGGCCGCGCAACGCGAGGCGCTGCACATCGCGGCCCAGCGTATCCGCAGCTTCCACGAGCGCCAGAAGCAGGAACTGCAAGGCTTCACCTATACCGAAGCCGATGGCACGCTGCTGGGCCAGAAGATCACGCCGCTGGACCGGGTCGGTATCTACGTCCCCGGCGGCAAAGCTGCCTATCCGTCGTCGGTGCTGATGAACGCGATCCCGGCCCACGTGGCTGGCGTCGAAGAAATCATCATGGTGGTGCCGACCCCGGACGGCGTGAAGAACCAGATGGTGCTGGCCGCCGCCGCGATTGCCGGCGTGACCCGTGTGATCACCATCGGCGGCGCACAGGCGGTCGGTGCGCTGGCCTATGGCACGGCCACCATCCAGCCG
>JBGSBQ010000135.1:0-8026 GCA_041730475.1 Sphingomonadaceae bacterium | reverse complement strand
GTAACCGATGCCGACCTGGCCAAGCTGGGCGCCACCTATGTGCCGCAAAATATCGCGGCGGTGCCGGAGCCATCGAGCTATGCCATGCTGATGGTCGGCGTGGGTCTGCTCGGTCTGGCGACGCGCCGTCGCCGCAACGAGCGCTTCCAGCGTTAAGCGCTGCCGTCTCATGCCACGGTGTTGCTGCGTATAATGGCGGCACCACAGTGGCATGAGAGAGTACGTTATGCAAGCATCCCCCGCACCATTGCGCCAGGTCCTGGGCATCATTGGCGCTTCCGGCAATGGCAAGACCACCTTGCTGGAATACCTGATCGCCCAGCTGGCGGCGCAGGGCCTGACGGTGAATGTCATCAAGCACAGCCATCATGACCTGGAACTGGAGCCGCCCCGCAAAGACAGTGCGCGCCTGCGCATGGCGGGCGCCGCCGAAGTGATGGTGGCGTCGCCGTTTCGCTACGCCATCCTGCACGAATTGCGCGGCGCGCCGGAACCGTCACTGGAAGAACAGCTGGCGCGGCTGGCGCCGGCCGACCTGACACTGTTGGAAGGCTTCAAAGCCTACCCGATCGACAAGCTGGAAGTGTATCGCCCCATGACCGGCAAGCCGGCGCTGTATCCGTCCGACCCGCACGTGCTGGCGGTCGCCTCGGATCAGCCGCGCCCGGCGGATGCCCGGGATGGTCTGATCTGGCTCGATCTTAATTGTGCGGAGCAGGTCCTGGACTGGCTGCTTGCTCACTTGCACAAAAAAAACACGGCGCAGGGCTAAAGATCGCGCCAAACTGACCGTCAATTAAGTGATACCCATTAATGGGACTCACTGGAGAATCACATGGACGTCTCAGGCATTGCACAAGCGGCAACCACGATTGCAGATACCGGCACCAAGCAGGCCGTCGGCGTTGCGGTGCTCAAAAAGGCGCAGGATATCCAGGCCTCCAGCGCGTCGGCCTTAATCGAAGCGATTCCGCCGGTGCCGTCGACACCGAATCTGCCTTCGCACTTAGGTAACACCATCAATACCACGGCCTGAGCGCCGTCGGTCCGGCCCGCCATGCCCACGCCCGGCGCGTGCGGCGTGGCTGCGGCTATCTGCCTTGCCCCTCCGCGAAAATTTTTTTTTAAAAAGTTGTAAGGATGCGGTATCGTCCGACGACTAGGTGAGCAGTTGCAAACGATTTGCGTTGCACACATAGCTGTTCCACACTTTTCCATCCAAGGAGACTTACCATGAACAAACGTCACGCCCTGATCGCCGCCGCCCTGGTTTCTGTTTGCGCTGCCCACGTCCCGGCTTCGGCTGCGGATGCGCCGATGGCTGCCGCCGAAAAAGAGAAATGCTACGGCATTGCCAAGGCTGGCCAGAATGACTGCGCCTCCGCCAATGGTTCCCATTCGTGCGCAGGCCAGGCCAAGACCGACAATGGCGCCGCTGAATGGAAATTCGTCGCCAAGGGCACGTGCGAAAAAGCCGGCGGCAAAACCGCACCGGCCAAGTAAGCGCCACTGAGTCCAACTCAGCTGAAACGCGCGGTGACGGCGCCATGACGGCCTTCCAAGCTTGTGCCCCGCTGGCGCCTGCGCTGGGTGTCGGCGTGGGCCTGCGGGCGCCGCATTACCGCCAGTTCCTCGAACAGCGGCCCGCCACCGGCTGGCTCGAAGTGCACACGGAAAACTACCTGGACCAGGCCGGCTGGGACTGGCACGTGCTGGAGCAGTTGCGCCAGCATTACCCGATCAGCCTGCATGGGGTAGGGCTGGGGTTGGGGTCGGCACGCGGCTTTTCTGCCGCGCATCTGGAGCGCGTGCGCCGGCTGGTGCGGCGCAGCGAACCGGTGCTGGTGTCCGAACACCTGTGCTGGGGCGCGATCGCGGATCGCCAGCTGAATGATTTATTGCCGCTGACCCTGGATGACGCCGCGCTCGACCTGATGTGCGCGCGGGTACAGCAGGTGCAGGACTGTTTGCAGCGGCAACTGCTGCTGGAAAATGTGTCGACCTATTTACGTTTCCATGCCGATGCCATGAGCGAAACCGAGTTCATGGCTGCGCTGGTCCGCCGCACCGGCTGTGGCCTGCTACTCGACATTAATAATCTGTACGTCAACCAGTGCAACCACGGCGAAGACGCGCTGGCCGCCATGCAAGCGATCGATGCCGGCATGGTGGGCGAGCTGCATCTGGCCGGCCATCTGGTGACGCCACAGGCGGTCATCGACCACCATGGCGCCCCAGTCGCAGAGCCGGTCTGGCAGTTGTACCAGGCTGCGTTGCAGCGCTTCGGCAAGGTGCCGACGCTGATCGAGTGGGATACCGATGTGCCGGCGCTGGAGGTGTTGCTGGGCGAGGCCGACCGGGCGCGCCAGCTGGCCGAGCGCATGCCGGCGGCGGCCGTGGCTGCTGCTGCTGCTGCTGCTGCTGCGCCGCGGCGCTGGCCAGCGCCGCCGGCGGCAACGCCCGGCGCGGCGGCACTGGCAGCGCAGCAGCAGGAATTCGCGGCGGCCCTGTTCGACGCCGGGCAGAGCGCCGCCGCGCTGGCCCGTTGTCGCACCACGGGCGCCGCGGCTGAGCACCGGCTGGCGCTGTATCGTGGCAATCTGACGGTGACCTGGCAGAAGGTGCTGGCCGCCGCCTACCCGGTGCTACAGATGCTGGTTGGCGAGGAATTTTTCGGCGGACTGGCGCAAGCGTATGGCCGTGCCTATCCGTCCGAGAATGCCGATCTGAACTGCTTCGGCCTGCACTTTGCCCGCTTCCTGCAAGCCTTCCCGCCGGTGGCCGAGTATCCCTATCTGCCGGACATGGCGCGGCTGGAATGGGCACTGCACCGCGCGCATTACGCGGCCGATGCGCAGGCGATCGGGCCAGCGCAACTGGCGGCGCTGGCACCCGAACAACTGGAGGCGGCCCGGATGGCGCTGGCGCCTGCCGTCAGCCTGATCGCGTCGGACTGGGCGGTGGTGCCCTTATGGCTGGCGCACCAGCCGGATAGTGGTAGGGATTTTCCGTCCGACCTCGCTCAGGCGAGCTGGGGTGTAGTGGCGCGGCCGCGCTGGAAAACCCAGCTGCTGCCGCTGGCCCCGGCAAGCCATGGAGCGCTGGCGCAACTGGCGGCCGGACAGTCCTTTGGCGTGGCGCTGGATTTGGCGTTTGAACTGGACGAGGCCTTTGATATGGCCGCTAATTTGCAGCAATGGATGGCGCTGGGGCTGATCACGGCTCTGGCGGTCGACCGCGTCGAACTTACCTGAAGAAATCATCATGAATACATTGTTATCGTTACACCAGCAGGTGTCGCGCTGGAATCTTGCGCTCAGCGTTTGGGGCGGATCCTTGCTGAGCCTGGTGCTGCGGCTGTGGATAGGCTGGCAGTTCTTCCATGCCGGCTGGCTCAAGTTGCAGGACTGGGAGTCGACGCTGGCGCTGTTCCGTGACGAATACCATGTGCCCGTGCTGGCGCCCGGACTGGCGGCGTATCTGGGCGCGGGTGGCGAGTTGCTGCTGCCGCTGCTGCTGTTTGCGGGCTTGTTTGCACGGCCGGCTGCGCTGGCGCTGTTTGCCGTGAATGTGGTGGCGGTCTGGTCCTACCCGCAGCTGTTCGGCTTTGAATGTCCGGCCGCTATTAACGACCATATCTTCTGGGGTGTCAGTTTGCTGGTGCTGGCCGTCTTTGGGCCGGGCCGGCTGGCGCTGGACGCCGGGCTGGCGCGCCGCTACGGCAGCAGTGCCGTGTAGGGCGCGTCAGGAAGGCGAGTGAAAGGCGCGCAGCAGGCGCGCCTCACCGGTGAGGTCGTTATGCAGCAGACTGGCGGCCTTGGTCTGTTCGATCATGCGGCCCAACTGGGCGTCCTCGAAACGGGCCAGTTCCTCGGTGGCCGAGTGCAAGGCCTGCGCCAGCTTGGCGCGGGCGTTCTGGTAGAGCTGGCTGTTGCACTGGTCGGTGTTTTTCAGTAGTTCCTCGGCGTTTTCTATGACCTGGCGCAAATCGCCGATCAGTCGTTCCTGGGTCTGCAAATTCTGTTCAGGGCCGTCCATGGCGTTCCCCAGTGTCGAAGATGGATTAAAAAAAGCCCAATATAGCAACGCTGCTGCGGTGAGAATTTGTGCTGGATCAAATTTCGACCCGCCCAGTGTCCAGCTTACTTCAGCCGACGCCAACTACAAGCGCTAAATCACGCCCCGGCAACCGTAATCGTGACATCCCCCACGCTGACGCGCTGACCGCTGCGTATCTTGGCGGTCTTGCGCAATTCCTTTTTGCCGTCGACCTTGACGACGCCGCTGGCCACCATGACTTTGCCGGCGCCGCCACTGTCGCACAGGCCGACCAGCTTGAGCAGCTGGTTCAGTTCGACGAATTCCCCGCTCAGTTCAAAACTTACTTTCTGCATTTTATCCTCTGTTGCCGTGAAGTGTAGGTCGGTATGCGCACGACAATAGTAGTGTAGCGGCATTCCGACAGGCGTATAGTTTACCTGATGACGGATGATGAATCGCATTGTCATCCGAGGCAATGATTGTTAATCTGAAGTATCAGCTGTCGCGAGAAGCATCATGAACAAGTCCGCCCTTGCATTATCGATTGCCGTCATGCCCGTGGGAATGGCCTGGGCTGCCAGCCCGGATGCGGCTGGTCTGGCTGCCGAGCAGTTAGGGACCTTCCATGCGCCGTATTACGCTTTGCTGGATGAAGCGAGCCGCTCCGGTGTCAGCATCGCCATGGCGCAGGATAGCAGCGTGCGCTTCGATACCATCGCCGAACGTGGCGCCGGCCGCGACTTGTTCGGCCCCAATTTCAACCAGCAGAACAAACGTTTCCTTAGCAGTGCCGAATTCGAGCAAAAAGTCGGACGCGCGGTGGGCATCCTGAGCGTTGGCATCTTGCGCGAAAGCGGCCTGATGCTTGGCAGTGTTCAGGGGCAGGCGCTGGCGCTGAATGCGCGGCCGACCACGACCTTCACCTCCTTGTCGGCGGCCTATGCTCTGAGTCCGACGAGCGCGCTGACGGCCAGTGCCTCGTCTGGCCGGACCGTCGGGTTTGGCAGTGCCGACAGCCTGATCGCGCAATTATCCAGCGTGCGCACCACGGCCTATAGTGTGGGCCTGAGCGGCAGCCAGTTATGGGCCAGCCACGACCGCCTGAGCCTGAGCCTGTCCATCCCGGCGCGGGTGCGCACCGGTGCGCCGACGGCTGATCTGGGCAGCAGCGCCGCGCCGACCAGTTTCAGCAGCCAGACGCTGAACTTGCGGCCCACGGCGATTGAGCGCGATACCGAACTGAGCTACACCACCCTGTATGGCCGCGACGGCCGGGCCGGCAAGCTGACCGGCGCCGTCATGTGGCGCGTCAATCCCGGCCATGATGCGCTGGCACGGCCGGAGTGGCTGATGGGCTTGCGCTACGGCCGCGCGTTCTAGCCACGGGCGCCCGGCCGCGTCATGGCCAGCGGCACAATCCACTGCTCAAACTGTTCTTCACTGACATAGCCCAGAGCCAGCGCGGCCTGCTTCAGCGTGCTGCCTTCATGCTGCGCCTTTTTGGCAATCTGGGCCGCTTTGTCGTAGCCGATGTGCGGTGCCAGCGCCGTCACCAGCATCAGGGAGCGCTCCATCAACTCGGCAATGCGGGCCCGGTTCGGCTCGATACCGTGCGCACAATGCTGGTCAAAGCTGTGCATGCCATCGGCCAGCAGGCGCGCGCTTTGCAGGAAGTTATGGGCAATCAGCGGCTTGAACACGTTCAGTTCGAAGTTGCCGGACGCGCCGCCGATGGTAATCGCCACATCGTTGCCGAACACCTGACAGCACAGCATGGTGAGCGCTTCGCACTGGGTCGGATTGACCTTGCCGGGCATGATGGAGCTGCCCGGTTCGTTTTCCGGTATCGTGATTTCGCCCAGTCCGGAGCGCGGACCGGAGGCCATCCAGCGCACGTCGTTGGCGATCTTCATCAGGGCGGCCGCCAGCGTTTTTAAGGCGCCATGGGCCGATAACAGCGCGTCGTGGCCGGCCAGCGCGGCGAATTTGTTGTCGGCGGTACGGAAGCGCAAGCCCAGCGCGCGCTCCAGTTCGGCGGCGATGCGCACCGCGTATTCCGGATGGGCATTCAGTCCGGTGCCGACGGCGGTGCCGCCGGCCGCCAGTTGCAGGATGCCGGGCAGGGCCGACTGGATGCTGTGCTCGGCGTAGTCCAGCTGCGCCACGTAGCCGGAAAATTCCTGGCCCAGCGTCAGCGGGGTGGCATCCTGCAAATGGGTGCGGCCGATCTTGACGATGTCGGCAAACGTTTGCGCCTTGCTGTGCAGCGTGGCGCGCAGCTGGCGCAGCGCCGGCAGCACCGCCGTGGCTAGCGCCTGCGCGGCGGCCACGTGGATCGCGGTGGGGAAGATGTCATTCGATGATTGCCCCAGATTGACATCGTCATTCGGGTGCAACAGACGCTGTTCGCCGCGCTCGCCGCCCATCAGCTCAGAGCCGCGGTTGGCCAGCACCTCATTCATGTTCATGTTGGACTGGGTGCCGGAACCGGTCTGCCAGACCGCCAGCGGGAATTCGCCCGCATGCTGGCCGGCCAGTACTTCATCGGCGGCGGCACCGATCGCGGCCGCCTTGGCCGCGGCGAGCAGGCCAAGGTCGAGATTGACGCGCGCGGCGGCACGCTTGACGCTGGCCAGTGCATGGATCAGCTCGGGCGGCATGCGTTCACTGGAAATGCGGAAATGTTCCAGCGAGCGCTGGGTTTGCGCGCCCCATAACTGGGTGGCCGGGACATCGATCGGGCCGAAACTGTCACGTTCGGTTCTGGTAGTCATGGCACTTCCTCGGACGGGTAGAGAGGTGAACCAGTATAGCGCAGCAAGCAAATATTATCTCAGGGCTACAAAACGGCAAAAATCAGCCGTTATAGCTGATACACTTTCAAGTATCCGCGTCCCGGAGCGCTCCTGACACTATGCAGTTCACGCCATTTTCGACCTTCCTCCTGCGCGCCGGCACCCTTGTGTTTGCTTCGCTATTGTCCGTCAGCGTGCTGGCGGCCGAACTGGGCGATGCGTCGGTGCGCTCTTATATCGGGCAGCAGCTGTCGGCCGATATCGAACTGGTGGCGCTGACGCCGGAGGACCTGGCCGGATTGCAGGTGCGGCTGGCGCAGCCGAATGTGTATCAGGGCGCGAACATCACGATGAATCCGGCGCTGGCCGGGGTGCGCATGTCGGTGGTCCGACGCGACCAGCGCCAGTTCCTGCACATCACCACGTTTCAGCCGATTGAGGCCGATTACCTGCACCTGTATCTGGAGCTGACTGCGGGCGGCCGCCAGGAAGTGCGGCTGGCGACCCTGTGGCTGCAGCCGGACCCGCATCCGGCCCCGGTGCCGGCACCCTTGCAGGTACCATCGGACGCGGCACTGGTGGCGGCACGGGCGCGCGCCAGCCGGCCATTGCCGCTAGCGAAGCCGCGCGTGCCGCTGGAGGCGGCACCGGCAGAGACGGCGCCAGCGGCACCGGCAGCGGCCCGCAAGGCGCTGGAGCCGAAAGAGCTGGCGGCGGCCATCGCCGCTAGGCTGCCTGCGGCCAAGGCCGCTGCAGCGGCGCCCGAAGCGGCGCCTGCAATGCCGGTGCTGGCCGCTAAAACGCCGCCACTGAAAGGTCTCGCGGCGCCGGCCGCCTGCGGCGTACAGGCGGCCAAGGAGTGCGCGCAACTGGATGCCCATAATGTGGCGCTGAGCAGCAAACTGGGCGAGCTGGAAGGCAAGGTCAAGGTGTTGCAGCTGGCGCTGGAGGGCAAAGGACCGGCGCCAACGGCCACGGCACATCAGGAGGCGAGCGCGACCGCAGCGTCATCGGCATCCGCGTCCGCCGCAGCCTCAGCCTCAGCCGAGGGTGCGGCGGCGTCGGCTTCCGCTGCCGCCAGCGCCCCGGTGCCGACCAAGCTGGTCAAAGTGCTGCCCAAGCTGAAGAGCAAAAAGGACAAGCCGCCGGAGCAGGGCGTATCGACCGGCATGCTGGTCGCAGCGGGGGGC
>JBGSBQ010000134.1:0-8035 GCA_041730475.1 Sphingomonadaceae bacterium | reverse complement strand
TAGAGGCTGACCACGTCGCCGACCGAAATCGCCTGCCTGAACTGGAAGGAATTGACCGAAACGGTTGCGACGCGGCCCCCGGCACGATGCATGGCGGGGATCGCGCCGGCCACATCGACTTGGGCCATGACCCAGCCGCCGAAGACATCGCCGTTCTGGTTGAGATCCGCCGGCATCGGCATCGTACGCAAGGCCGGTTGCTTTTGCGGGAGACTGACGCGGTCGACGCTCATGATTTGCCCGATTTCAAATAAAGCCTGATTTTCGCGGAATCGGCCAAGTTTTCATATACTGGCGAAAACACAATCAAGGCGAACCCCGACATGCGTCATGCAGGCACCCTCTCCAAAGCCCCGGCCGGCCAGCCGTTGGCGGAAATTCACGTGTGGCCGACGCTGCGCCTGCTCTTCCCCTACCTTTGGGCCTACCGCCTGCGCGTGCTGGCTGCGCTGGGCTGCCTGTTCGCCGCCAAGGTCGCCAGCGTCAGCGTCCCGGTAGTTTTCAAGAACATGATCGACGGGTTTTCGGTCGCCGATCAGGCGCTGGCCCTGCCTGCGCTGCTGCTCATTCTCTATGGCGTGCTCCGTTTCTCGACCTCGCTGTTCACCGAACTCCGCGAATTTCTCTTCGCCCGCGTCACGCAGCGCGCCGTGCGCACCATCGCGCTCAAGGTGTTCCGTCACCTGCATGCGCTGTCGCTGCGCTTCCATCTGAACCGCCAAACCGGCGGCATGACGCGCGATATCGAACGCGGCACGCGCGGGGTCGGCTCGCTGATTTCCTACACGCTGTTCAACATTCTGCCGACGCTGGTGGAGATCACGCTGGTGCTGGGCTATCTGGTCACGCATTACGACATCTGGTTCTCGGTGATTACCTTTGTCGCGCTGGTGCTGTACATCGCCTTCACCGTCACCATCACCGACTGGCGCACGCACTTCCGCCGCACCATGAATGATCTCGATTCCAAAGCCAACACCAAGGCCATCGATTCGCTGATCAATTACGAGACCGTCAAATACTTTGGCAACGAAGACTATGAAGCCAAACGCTATGACGAGGGCTTGCAGCGCTACGAGTCGGCTGCCGTCAAATCGCAAACCTCGCTGTCGCTGCTGAACACCGGGCAGTCGCTGATCATCGCGACGGCCGTCACGCTGATCCTGTGGCGCGCCACGCAGGGCGTCATCGACGGCAAGATGACGCTCGGTGATCTGGTGCTGGTGAATGCCTTCATGATCCAGCTGTACATTCCGCTCAACTTCCTCGGCGTGATCTACCGCGAGATCAAGCAAAGTCTGGCCGATATGGAGAAGCTGTTCTCGCTGCTGGATCAGAACCGCGAAGTCGCCGATGTCGCCAATGCGCCAGCGTTGCAGACGCACGGCGCCGAGGTGCGCTTCCAGCACGTCGAATTCAGCTACGACCCGAAGCGCCAGATCCTGTTCGATGTTGACTTCACCATTGCGCCCGGTACCACCACAGCCGTGGTGGGGCACAGCGGTTCCGGCAAGTCGACGCTGTCACGTTTGCTGTACCGCTTCTATGAAGTCAATCAGGGCAGCATTACCATCGATGGTCAGGACCTGCGCGGCGTGACGCAGGATTCGCTGCGCCATGCGATCGGCATCGTGCCGCAGGATACGGTGCTGTTCAATGACACCATCGAGTACAACATCGCTTACGGCAAGCCGGGCGCCAGCAAGGAGCAGATCGTCGCGGCGGCGCGGGCCGCCTCGATCCATGACTTCATCGAGAGCCTGCCGGACGGCTATGCGACCATGGTCGGCGAACGTGGCCTGAAGCTGTCGGGCGGCGAGAAGCAGCGCGTGGCGATTGCCCGCACATTGCTGAAAAATCCGGCCATTCTGATCTTCGACGAAGCCACCTCGGCGCTGGATTCCAAGGCCGAGCAGGCGATTCAGGCCCAGCTCAAGGAAATCGCCAAGAGCCGCACCACCATGGTGATCGCGCACCGGCTGTCGACGGTGGCCGATGCCGAGCAGATCCTGGTGCTCGATCATGGCCGCATCGTTGAACGCGGCACCCATCAGGCGCTGCTGGCGGCGGACGGCCTGTATGCGCAGATGTGGGCGCGCCAGCAGGCGCGCGCCGATGAAGAGCTGGCGTCGCCACTTGAAGCTGAAATCTGAAACCAGTTGTTTGACCGGCTCCAGCCTGCAGCGCATACTCGGCCAGCCTGGATACCGCTATTTACTTAACAAGGGAACCTACATGAAGTATCGTTTTGCACTGGGAGCACTGGCCGCCGCCATGGCCGTCGCACAGCAAGCCCACGCTGCCGATCCAACCGAGGCGCGCTTCCGCGACCTGTATAAAGAGCTGGTCGAGACCAATACCACGCTGTCGGCGGGCGACTGCACGCAAGCGGCAACCCAGATCGCGGCGCGCCTGAAGGGCGTTGGCTTTGCCGACAGCGACCTGCATGTGTTCACCGCACCCGGTCATCCGAAAGAGGGCGGGCTGGTCGCCATCCTGCCGGGCAGCGATCCGAAGGCCAAGGCCATTCTGCTGCTGGCCCACATCGACGTGGTGGAAGCCAAGCGCGAAGACTGGGTGCGCGATCCGTTTAAGCTGATCGAGGAAGATGGCAAATTCTACGCGCGCGGCGCGGTGGACGACAAAGCGCAGGCAGCTATCTGGGCCGATACGCTGATCCGCTTCAAGAGCGAAAACTACACGCCGCGCCATACGCTGAAGCTGGCGCTGACCTGCGGCGAAGAGACCGGCGGCGCCTTCAACGGCGCCCAGTGGCTGAGCGAAAACCGGCGTGAGCTGATCGATGCCGGTTATGCGATCAACGAAGGCGCCGGTGGCGAACTCGATGCCGCCGGCAAGCCGGTGACGATGACGGTGCAGGCTGGCGAGAAGGTGGCGCAGAACTACCGGCTGGAAGTGATCAATCGCGGCGGTCATAGCTCGCGCCCGATGAAGGACAATGCGATTTACCATCTGGCGGGCGCGCTCAAGAAAATCGAGGGTAATACCTTCCCGATCCAGCTGGCTGACGGCAGCATCGGCTACCTGACGGGCATGGCCAAGATTCAGGCCGCGCAAGGCCACAAGGATGTATCGGCGGCGATGCTGGCGCTGGTGAAAAATCCAGCCGATGCGAAAGCGGCAGCGCTGATCTCGGCCCGCGATGCCAGCTGGGCGGCGATGTTGCATACCACCTGCGTGGCGACCATGCTCGATGCTGGCCACGCCACCAATGCGCTGCCGCAGCGGGCACGTGCCAACATCAACTGCCGCATCTTCCCGGGTGTGTCGCAGGAGCAGGTGCGCAGCGCGCTGGCCAAGGCCATCAACGATCCGGCGGTGAAGGTGGAGACACTGGAAATTCGCGGCCCGAATTCAGCGCCGCCAGCGCTGACCAAGGCCATCATGGAACCGGTCGAAAAGCTGACCGCTGAAATGTGGCCGGGCGTGCCGGTGCTACCGATATTGCAATCGGGCGCCACCGACGGCCAGTTCCTAAATGGGGTGGGGATACCGACCTACGGTATCAGCGGCATCTTCCTCGGACCGGACCTGGGCAATATCCACGGACTGAATGAATACATCGGCGTCGAGTCGCTGATGAAAGGGCGCGAGTTCCTATACCGCATCGTCAAGACCTACGCCAGCCAACTGTAAGGCGGGAGGCATAAAAAAAGGCTGCCAGCATAGCGGGCAGCCTTTTTTATTTATATCGTTTATATCGTTACGTAGCTTGCGTCTCGCCGGGCGCTGCCAGCTCGCCTTCCCACTTGGCCACCACCGCAGTGGCGATACCGTTACCGATCACGTTGGTCGCGGAACGGGCCATATCGAGGAAGTGGTCAATCCCCAGCAACAGCAGCATGCCGGCTTCCGGAATATTGAACTGGCCCAGCGTCGCAGCGATCACCACCAGCGAGGCGCGTGGCACACCGGCCATGCCTTTGGAGGTCAGCATCAGCACCATCATCATGGTCATCTGCTGGCCCAGCGACATCTCGATGCCGTAGGCCTGCGCGATGAACACGGTGGCGAAGGTGCAGTACATCATCGAGCCATCCAGATTGAAGGAATAGCCGATTGGCAGCACGAAGGCGGCGATGCGGTTACGTACACCGAAGCGCTCCAGACCTTCCAGCGTTTTTGGATAGGCCGCTTCGCTCGACGCGGTCGAGAAAGCCAGCAGCACCGGGCTACGCAGCTCGCTCAGCAGCTTGAAGATGCGGCCTTTCAGGAACGCGAAGCCGATCAGGATCAGCAGCGCCCACAGCAGGGCGATACCGACATAGAACTCGGCCATGAATACGCCATAGGTTTGCAGCACGCCCAGACCGCTCTTGGCGATCACGCCGGCGACGGCGGCGAACACGGCGAACGGTGCGAACTTCATCACATAGCCGGTCACGGTCAGCATTACATGGGCCACGCCGTCCAGTGCTTCGACCATCACATTGGCCTTCTTGCCGACGGCCGCAGCGGCCGAACCGAAGAACAGCGAGAAGATTACGATCTGCAGGATTTCGTTCTTGGCCATGCCATCGATGATGGACGACGGCACCAGGTGGGTGACGAATTCTTTCAGCGTCAGGCCGGAGGTGACGATATCGACTTTGGCGGTGGTGGCGGCCATGTGGCCGACCAGTGCATCGCCCGGACGGAACAGGTTAACCAGTACCAGACCCAGTGACAGCGACATCACCGAGGCGATGAAGAACCAGCCCAGGGTCTTGATACCGATGCGGCCCACTTCACTCGCATCGCCCATTTTGGCAATGCCGCATACCAGCGTCGAAAACACCAGCGGCGCGATGATCATTTTAATCAGGCGCAGGAACAGGGTGGTCACCAGCGACATGGTGTCGGCAAAGGCCACCGGGTTGCTCATATTGGTATTGGCCAGATAACCGGCGAAAATACCCAGCACCAGGGCGACGAGGATGTAGGTGGTTAATCGGCTTTGTTTATTATTCATTGTTGACCTTCCTGTGGTAGTGTCTCGCTGGCCGTAGGCAGTCTGGCGGGATCGCCGCCGATGCTTAAACTCGTGTAAGTTGCTGAAACAATTGGCAAGTTCCGCAGTATCCTTGTGCCCCCGTATGCTGTCAAGCGAGCCTTATCTTATATGATCGAAATCGACAATCTTAGCAAGTGGTATGACAAGTTTCAGGTGCTCGACAGCTGCAGCACCCGCGTCGCCAAGGGCGATGTGATGGTCATTTGCGGGCCGTCCGGCTCCGGTAAATCGACGCTGATCAAGACCGTCAACGGGCTGGAACCGTTCCAGCAGGGCCGGGTCACGGTCGATGGCATCGATGTTGGCCATCCGAAAACCGACCTGCCGGCGCTGCGTGCGCGGATCGGCATGGTGTTCCAGAATTTCGAGCTATTCCCCCACCTGTCGATCCGCCAGAACCTGACGCTGGCGCAGGTCAAAGTGCTGGGCCGCAGCGACGACGAGGCCACGGCGCGCGGCCTGCAGTATCTGGACCGGGTCGGCCTGCTGCCGCAGCAGGATAAATATCCGAGCCAGCTGTCGGGCGGCCAGCAGCAGCGGGTAGCGATTGCGCGCGCGCTGGCGATGGACCCGATTGCGATGCTGTTCGACGAGCCGACGTCGGCGCTCGACCCGGAAATGATCAACGAAGTGCTGGACGTGATGGTCGGGCTGGCGCAGGAGGGCATGACCATGATGGTGGTGACCCACGAAATGGGCTTTGCACGTCGGGTCGCGAACCGGGTGGTGTTCATGGATCGTGGTCGTATCATCGAGGATACGGCCAAGGAGGAGTTCTTCGCCGCGCCCCGCTCCGAGCGTGCACGCGATTTTCTGGCGCGGATTATTCACTAATATTTAACTATTCAACTGTCGAGATTTTGCCATGTTCCACTTCAAACGACTGCCGGCCGCGCTGCTGGCGCTGGGCTATCTGGGTTGCGCCCACGCCGCCGACAAAATCGCCGCTGACCTGATCCTGACCAAAGCCACCGTGATCGACGTCGCCAACGGCCAGGCCGTGCGCGGCAAGTCGGTAGTGCTGAAAGGCGATACCATTCTTGCCGTCATCGACGATGCCAGACTGCCGGACTACGCGGCGCGCCAGACCATCGCGCTGCCGGGCAAGTATCTGATGCCCGGCCTGTGGGATACCCATGTCCACTTTGGCGGCGGCCCGGCCCTGATCGACGAGAACAAGCAGTTGCTGCCGCTGTATCTGGCCTACGGTATCACCACCGTGCGCGATTGCTCGGGCGACCTGCCGGACACCGTACTCTCGTGGCGCGCGCAGATCAACGCTGGCCAGCTGGCCGGGCCGACCATCTTCACCTCGGGTGCCAAGCTGGAAGGCTACAAGCCGCTGTGGAAGGGCACCATCGAAGTCGGCACGCCGGAAGAAGTCAGCAAGGCGCTCGACGGTTTGCAGGCGCAGAAGGTCGATTTCGTAAAGATCACCGAGAACACGCTGAAGCCGGAGATGTATCTGGAAGCGCTGCGTCAGGCCAAGGAACGCGGCCTGCGCACCTCCGGCCACGTGCCGGTGCAGCTGACGCTGGCCACCATGTTCGATGCGGGACTGGGCACGGTGGAACACCAGTCCTACCTGCTGCGCGCCGCCACGCCGCGTGAGCAGGAGCTGACCGCGCAGGTGGCGGCCGGCAGCCTGACCGGCAAGGAAGCGATGCGCCTGAGCCTCGAAAGCTACGACGCCGCCACCGCGCGCAGCGCCTTCCGCTACATGGCGGCCAAGGGCACGGCGGTGGTGCCGACGCTGTCGGTATCACGCGTGACGGCGTATCTGGACCGCGACGACCACAGTCACGACGCGGCGCTGCAATATATCGGCAAAGGCCTGCGCGCCACCTATGACTGGCGGGTGCAACGGGCCGCACAGGATGGACCGGACGCGATCGCGCTGCGCCATGCGGTGTTCGAAAAATCGGCCGCGCTGCTGCCGCTGCTGGCGCAGGAAGGCGTCAGCATCATCGCCGGCACCGATGCCGGCTTTCTCAATTCCTTCGACTATCCGGGGCAGGCGCTGCACGACGAGATCGGCCTGTACGTGAACTACGGCCTGACGCCGCTGCAAGCGCTGCAGAGCGCCGTCATCAACGGCCCGCGCTTCCTCGGCAAGCTGGATCGCTACGGCAGCGTCGACGCCGGCAAGAGCGCCGACCTGCTGGTACTGGACGCCAACCCGCTGAAAGACATCGCCGCCACCCGCAAGATCCGTCTGGTAGTCAGCCGCGGCACCGTCTACGACCGCGCCCGTCTCGACCAGCTGCTGGCCGATACCAAGGCCTGGGTCAAGGCGCAAGGCGACACGAAATAGGTCAGAAAGCGGACTTTGAGACTCGGTAGCGGGTAAAATATCAGGATTCGTTTTCTGAAAGCCCGCCGCCATGTCCGACATCGACCAAGTCCCGAGCAGTATCACCATCATCCGTCCAGACGACTGGCACCTGCATCTGCGCGACGGCGCGACGCTGGCCAGCGTGCTGCCGCACAGCGCGCGCCAGTTCGGCCGCGCCATCGTGATGCCGAACCTGAAACCGCCGGTGACCACGACCGCTGCGGCGGAGGCCTATCGGGACCGCATCCTGAAGGCGCTGCCGGAAGGGATGCAGTTCGACCCGCTGATGACGCTGTACCTGACCAATAACACCTCGCCGGACGAGATCCTGCGCGCGCAGGAAAGCGGCATCGTGCACGCGGTCAAGCTGTACCCGGCCGGCGCCACCACCAATTCGGATGCTGGCGTGACCGATCTGTCGAACTGCTACAAGACGCTGGAAATGATGCAGGAAGTCGGCATGCCTTTCCTCGTCCATGGCGAAGTCACCGATCCGGAGATCGACCTGTTCGACCGCGAAGCCGTCTTCATCGAGCGCGTGATGATATTCAGCAAATAGCGAACTTCATTTGATTTTTCTGAGCGAAGACGTCTTTTGGATTGATTTATAGCGCTATTTTTTTGACTCAGATACACAGCTTCGTTTGCCAATGTTTGATCCAGTTCTACTTTAAATGAGTCAAAAT
>JBGSBQ010000133.1:0-8086 GCA_041730475.1 Sphingomonadaceae bacterium | reverse complement strand
ACTTTTCACACCTTTTAAACGCATTGGCCTGCTTTCGTCATCCGCCGCCGCCCAGCCCGGGCGCCCGGCCGCTTATTTGACGACCGCCAGTTTCTGGCGATGGCCGCCACGGAAGGTGAAGATGGTCAGCACGCCATCCTTGACGTCGCCGCGCGCATCGAAGCCGATGTTGCCCGTCAGGCCTTTGTGGGTATTCTTGGCCAGTACCGGGATGTACTTGACCGGGTCGATCGAACCGGCCTTCTGCATCGCGCTGACCAGCATCATCGTTGCGTCATACGCATACGGCGCATAGGTTTGCACCGGGATGCCATAGCGGCGCTGATAGGCCACGCGGAAATCGGCCATGCCTTTTTCCTGTGCCGGCTCAACCCCGCCCGCTTCGGCGCACAGCACCTGATCGTCGACCAGCGCATCGCTGGCCAGCCGCGGCACCGAGTCCGAGCACATGCCGTCGCCGCCCATGAATGGCAGCGGCATCCCCAGCTGCTTCATCTGGCGCAGCATCGGCCCAGCCACCGCATCCATGCCGCCAAAGAAAATCATGTCCGGCTTGGACGCCTTGACGGCGGTCAGGATGGCGCTGAAGTCGATCGCCTTGTCATTGGTGTACTGCTGCGTGACGATGCTGGCCGCGCCGCCGGTCTTCTTGACGTTCTTGACGAATTCGTCGGCCAGGCCCTTGCCATAAGCCGTGCGGTCATCGACCACGGCGATCCGTTTGGCCTTGCGCGTCTCGACCGCATAGCGCGCCAGCGCGGCGCCCAGTTGCTCGTCGTTGGCAATATTGCGGAACGCCGTGTTATAGCCCTGGCGCGTGTATTTCGGGTTGCTGGCCGACGGCGAAATCTGCGGAATGCCGGCATCGTGATAGATGCGCGAGGCCGGAATGGTGGTGCCGGACGTCTCGTGACCGATCACCCCCACCACCTTGGCATCGACCAGCTTCTGCGCCACCGCCGTGCCTTGTTTCGGATCACCGGCATCGTCTTCGGCCACCAGCTCCACCTTGTAGCGCTTGGCGGCGATCAGCACGCCCTTCTGGTTCAGCTCATCGACCGCCATCCGCGCGCCATTCTCATTGTCCTTGCCCAGATGGGCGATCGGGCCGGAGGTGGCGGCCACGTGGCCGATCCGGATCACATCCGCAGCCGGTGGCGCCGCCTGGGCGCTGCTGGCGCCAAACACACAGGCCAGGACAGCCAGACGCAGGGGGGACGATTGAAAGTGCATGAATTCCTCGAATAATCAGTGGCTCGGCAGGCCGATGCGGCGTTGCAACATTGATGTTGAGCATACCATGACGCAATATTCGACGTCTATGCGGACTATCCTCAGGCGGCGTCGCGCTGCGGCGCTTCCTGCTGGCGCACCGGCAGCTCGACCCGGAACGTGGTGCCGCGTCCCAGTTCGGTATCGACGTCGATGCTGCCGCCATGGCGCTGCACGATGCCATACGCCAGTGACAGGCCCAGCCCGGTCCCGTGGCCGACCGGCTTGGTGGTGTAGAACGGATCGAAGATGCGCGGCAACACGTCGGGCGCGATGCCGCTGCCGTTGTCGCTGACGGTGAACCAGACTTTCTCGCCGTCGGCGCTGCGCCCGGTGCGCAAGGTGATCTGGCCGCGCTGCGCACCCATCGCATGGGCCGCGTTGACCACCAGATTCATCACCACCTGATTGATCTGCGACGGCAGGCAATCGATCAGCGGGATATCGCCATATTCCTTGACCAGCTCGGCGCGGTACTTGATTTCATTGGCGACGATGTTGACGGTGCTGTCCATGCCCATGTGCAAGCAGGCCGGCATCCACGCATGGTGCGCATCGACGTGGGAAAAGTCGCGCAAGTCCTGCACGATCTGGCGCACCCGGGCAATGCCGTCGCGCGATTCCTCCATCAGCTGCGGAATGTCCTGGCGCAGGAAATCGAGGCCGATGCGCTGGCGCTGCACGCGCAGCCGGGCCGCCGCTTCCGGCGTCATGGCGTCCGCTTCGGCAGCCTCGTAGCTGTCCAGCATTTCCAGCAGCTGCACCAGGTTGTCCTGCAAGGTATCGAAATTCGAGTAGACGAAACCGATCGGATTGTTGATCTCGTGCGCCACGCCGGCCGCCAGCTGGCCAATCGAGGCCATCTTCTCGGACTGCGCCAGACGCCGGTGCACCGCCTCCAGCTGGGCATTCAGCGCCAGCAGCTCGGCATTGCTGGCGGTCAGCTGCTCCATCACGCGCTGCTTGTCAGCCAGCTGCTCGGCCAGCTGCGCATTGCGCCGCCCCAGCTCCTGCGACATCACATCCATCGAGTTCTCGATCAGCGCGCGGTCTTCCTCGAAGCTGGTGTAGGCGGCGTCGATGGCGGTGCTCAAGCCAGCCAGATCAACAACTTCCCCATCGCGGCAAAACTTGCGCAACTGCCGCGCCAACAAGGTGTGCATCGCTTACTCCTCGCGGAAGGTGGTGACGGTCATGGTCTGGTTGTGCAGTTCACAGCGGCTCAGCGCGCGGTGCGGCGCGATCTCGCCATACGAATAGAAGCCGGCCAGCGTGGCCTGGCTGCCCAATACGTCGGCCACGCCCTCGGTCTCTTCCTCGATGCGCTGCTGCAGCACCAGCTTGCGGCCGACACAGCTGATCAGGATCGCCAGTTCCGGCGCCTGCCCACCCAGCTGGTCACAATTGTCTTCGGCCGCGCGCACCGCGCCATCGACCAGACGATTGAAGTTGGCCTTCATCAGCTGCACATAACAGCCGGTCGGCAGGTCACCGGCAAAGGTCAGGCTTTGCTGCGCTTCGTCGACCGCCAGCACGGTGCGCACCACATAGGTGTCGCTGCCCGGCAGGTGCAGCGCCAGCGGGAAGCGCAGCGCCGACGACGGCAGGTCTTCGGCCTGGCTGCCAAGGTAAGTCTTGTACAGCGCCAGCGCCGATTCGCCATCCAGCTCGTACAGCACATTGCCGGCCGAGCGCGTGACCAGACGCTGTGGGCCAAACACGTCCCAGCCCCCCATCGAGCCATAGCCGACCTTCAGCGTGTCGCTGTAAAAACCGATCGCCGCCACCAGCCCGCCCTGCGCCGGGCCATTCGCCAGCACCACGGTGCTACCGAAATCGGGACCGTCGCCGGCCAGCCCGCCGGTGACGTTGACGCCCTCCGGCAGCAGGCCGCGCAAGCCCTGCACCAGCTCACTGCCGTTCACCTGCAAACCGTCCGACAGCACCAGCACGTGGCGCAGACGCTCGCCCAGCAGGCGGCTCGACAAGGTGGCGCCGGCGCTGCGGCTATCCTCGCTGTGCGCCACCTCGGCCGTCACCATGACCAGCTCGGTGCTGTCGAAGTGCACCGCCGTCAGCACGATGCTGTCGTCCGACACGCTGGTGCCGCAGATTTCACCGGCCGTGCTGCAGCCGGCGATGACGGCGTCCGGGCAAGCCCGCCGCAGCGCCGGATACAGCGCCACGTCCTGCAGCAGCGCGCGCGCGCCAAACACCAGCAGCAGCTGGGCTTCAGGCGGCAGCGCGATGCTACCCAGTTCGGCGGCGCCGGCGATCTTGTGCTGGACTATCTTCATGTGGCTTGCTCTCCCGGCGCCAGGCCGTACAGTTGCCAGTAATGGCGGAAGGCGGCACGGATATTCTCGCGCAGCACCTGGTTATCCCACGGCTTGGTGTAGAAGCGGTAGAGCGAACCGCGATTGATCGCGTC
Source organism: Sphingomonadaceae bacterium (assembly GCA_041730475.1). Classification (GTDB taxonomy): domain Bacteria; phylum Pseudomonadota; class Gammaproteobacteria; order Burkholderiales; family Burkholderiaceae_D; genus Rugamonas. The sequence continues at coordinate 4,383 of JBGSBQ010000133.1, read as the reverse complement.
CATCACCGTTTTCAGATCGGTATACCCGGACAGGATGATGCGGAAGGTGTCCGGGTACATATCCTTGACCTTGTCGAGCAGTTCGGTGCCACTCATTTCGGCCATGCGCTGGTCGCACAGGATCAGGTGGACCGGATGCTGGGCCAGCAGCACGAACGCTTCCGACGCGCACGAGGCGGTCAGGATCAGATAGCCGTCCTGACGCAGCAGCCGGGTCAGCGCCGACAGCACATTCGGTTCATCGTCGACGATCAGCAGCGTGCGCACCGGCGCCGCCAGCGCGGCCGGCAGCGCCAGCCGGATATCGTCGCGCAGCATTTGGCCGAACTGCGCCGCCGCCACCGGGCGACTGAAGAAATAGCCCTGAATCAGGTCACAGCGATGCCGGATCAGGTAGGCCAGTTGGGCCTCGGTCTCGACACCCTCGGCGATCACGTCCAGCCGCAGGCTGTGCGCCATCGCGATGATGGCATCGACCAGCGCCGCATCTTCCGGGTTGTGGGTCAGTTCGCGGATGAAGGCGATGTCGATCTTCAGCAGGTCGACCGGGAAGCGCTTCAGGTAGGCCAGGCTGGAATAGCCGGTGCCGAAATCGTCGATCGCGATCGACAGCCCGAGCGTGCGCAGCCGCGCCAGCGTGGCCACGGTGCGTTCGGTATCGTGCATCAGCGCGCTCTCCGTCACTTCCAGCGCCAGCATCGACGGGTCGACGCCATGGCGTTGCAGCGCCTCCGCCACATAGCGTTCCAGATCCGGATCGGCAAACTGGCGGCTGGCCACGTTGACCGCCACCTGAATATGTTCGGCACCCAGCGCCGCCCATTGCGCCAGCTGGGCGCAGACGCTGTCAAAAATCCAGGCGCCGACCGGCACGATCAGGCCGGTCTCCTCCAGCAGCGGCACGAATTCCAGCGGCGACACCTGACCATGGCCGGGCCGGTTCCAGCGCAGCAGCGCTTCGGCGCCGACCATGCGGCCGGTCGACAGCCGCACCTTGGGCTGGTAATGCATCTCGAACTCGCCCTGCTCGCAGGCCTGACGCAGCGCCCGCTCCAGCTCAAAGCGCTGCAAGGTGGCGGCATTCATCGCATCAGTGAAGAAGCGATAGTGATCGCTGCCATCGCGCTTGACCTGACTGAGTGCCGTATCGGCATACTTGACCAGCGTCGCCGCATCCTTCGAATCGCCCGGGTGCACCGCGATGCCGATACTGGTACTGAGGCGCACCTCGCCGCCGCCCTGCTGCAACTGCAGCGGCAGCGCCACTGCGGCGCGGATCTGTTCGGCCAGCTGGGTGACCTGGTGCAGGCCCTCGGGCGCATTCAGCAACACGGCAAATTCATCGTTGCCGAGCCGGCCCACGGCGCAGCCGACCGGCACGCAGTGCGACAGCCGCTCGGCAAACTGGCGCAGCACCTCGTCGCCGGCGGCATGGCCGAGCGTGTCGTTGAGGCGCTGGAAGCCGTCGATATCGGCCAGCAGCACGGCGCACAAACGGCTGCCACTGGCTTGCAGCGCCCCTTCCAGCGTGCGCATGAACAATTGACGGTTCGGCAAGCCGGTCAGCGCATCGTACTGCGCCATGCGGCGCCCGTATTCGCGACTCAGGTTGTACAACAGCCGCACTTCCAGCATGTTGCGGATGCGCGTCAGCACTTCCGGCACGTCATACGGCTTACAGACGAAATCGCGGGCGCCCGCTTCCAGCGCCTGCAATTTGTGTTCCGGCGCCGCCGTCACCACCAGCACCGGCAGGTACGCTTCGCGGTCGACCTCCTTGAGCTGCTCCAGCACCTCGAAGCCGCTCAAGTGCGGCATGTGCAGGTCGAGCACGATCAGGTCGTAATGGTGGGTGCGGTGCAGCTCGGCGACCTCGCGCGCGTCTGTGGTAGAAGTGACACACTGATAGCCCGCCTTGGCCAGAATATGGTTCAAGGCCGCAATATTCATCGGCTGGTCGTCGACGATCAGGATCTTGGCAGTCGACAGGTCAGGCATAGTCATCGTACGGTCCTTGCAATTTCACACCACTGGCGCCTCGTCATTGCGACTTACTTTCCAGAGGAAAAATGTATCCATAGGGCACAATAACACGTCACTGACGCCGCCGCCATTGCCGGCTGGGGCATTTGCGGGACGTGTTTGACCCGCCGTGCGCTGACGCATTTAGGCTACACTGGTTGCACCTCCCCGCTGATGTCGTCCATGCCCGAAAAAAACCTGCCCGAGCTGATACTGCTGAAGCGCCTGATCGACGAAGCGGGCAGCCTGCTCGACGTGCAGGCGCCCTGTACGGTCGCGCTCGACGGGCGCCAGTTCCCGGTCTACACGCTGGCCCTCGGCAACCCTGACCCGGCTGTACCGGCGCTGGGCTTCTTTGGTGGCATCCATGGTCTGGAACGGATCGGCACCCAGATCGTGCTGTCGTTGCTGGAAAGCCTGCTGGCGCGGCTGCGCTGGGACCATACCTTGCACCAGCAGCTGGAATCGCTGCGGCTGGTGTTCATGCCGCTGGCCAACCCGGGCGGCATGTGGCGCGCCACCCGCTGCAACCCGAACGGCGTCGACCTGATGCGCAACGCCCCGCTCAGCGCGGTCGACAAAGTGCCGTTCATGCTGGGTGGCCAGCGCTACAGCCGTCACCTGCCGTGGTACCGCGGCGTGGCCGGCGCAGCGATGGAGCCGGAAAGCCAGGCCGTGTGCGCGCTGGTGCGGCGCGAACTGCTGTCGCACCCGTTCAGCGTGGCGCTCGACTGCCACTCCGGCTTCGGCCTGCGCGACCGCATCTGGTTCCCGCATGCCCACACGGCGACGCCGATCCCGCATCTGGCCGACATCGGCGCGCTGGAGCAGCTGTTCAGCCAGAGCTACCCCAACCACAACTATGTGTTCGAACCGCAAAGCCGCCAGTACCGCACCCATGGCGACCTGTGGGACTACCTGTATCTGGAAGGGCTGGAGCACAGTGAGCGGGTGTTCCTGCCGCTGACGCTGGAAATGGGTTCCTGGCTGTGGGTCAAAAAAAATCCGCGCCAGCTGTTCGACCGCGTCGCGCTGTTCAATCCCACCACCAGCCACCGGCTGCAGCGGGTGTTACGGCGGCACCTGACCTGGTTTGAGTTCCTGATGCGCGCCACCAGCAGCCACGGGCGCTGGATGCCGCAAGGGCTGGCCCGCAAGGTGCAGCAGCGGCGCGCACTGGCGCAATGGTATGACTGAACGCTGGGTCCTGCTGCGCGGCCTGATGCGCGAACAGCGCCACTGGGGCGACTTCCCAGCGCAGCTGGCACAAGCGCTGCCGGATGCCGTGATCGTCACCCCCGACCTGCCCGGCAACGGCAGCCAGCACCGGCAGCCTAGCCCAACGCGGGTGGCTGCCATGGTCGACGCCTGCCGCGCCGACCTGCGCCAGCGCGGGCTGGCGCCGCCGTATGCCCTGCTGGCGCTATCACTGGGCGGCATGGCCGCAGTCGACTGGGCCAGCCGCTACCCGGACGAAATCAGCCGTTGTGTACTGGTCAACACCAGCATGCGGCCCTACAGCCGCTTCTACCAGCGCCTGCGCTGGCGCAACTACCCGGTGCTGCTGGCGCAACTGCTGCGGGGCGGCCATGCGGCGCGCGAGCGCCTGATCCTGCGCCTGACCAGCAACCACCATGGCGCCGCCAGCGTGGCCGGTGGCGCACTGCTGGCGCGCTGGACCCGCTACCAGCACGACGCCCCCGTCAGCGCCCCGAACGGCCTGCGCCAGCTGCTGGCAGCGGCGCGCTTCCGCGCCCCGAGCAGCCGGCCAGCGGTGCCGCTGCTGCTACTCGCCAGCCGCGCCGACCGGCTGGTCGACGCCCGCTGCTCCCGGCAACTGGCCGCGGCCTGGCAAGCGCCGCTGGTACTGCACCCGAGCGCCGGCCACGACCTGCCGCTCGACGACGGCGCCTGGCTGATCGCCCGCCTGCGCGACTGGCTGGCCGAGCCGATAGAGTAAAATCGCTGCCTTGATTGCCCAACCGCATAAGCCATGAATTGCCGTCCCGACTGCGGAGCCTGCTGCACCGCCCCCTCGATCACCAGCCCCATCCCCGGCATGCCCAATGGAAAACCGGCAGGTGTCCGCTGCGTACAACTAGACGACGCCCAGCGCTGCCGCATCTTTGGTCGTCCCGAGCGCCCCGCCTTCTGCGCCGGCCTACAACCTGCCGCCGACATGTGCGGCGACAGCCGCCAGCACGCCCTCACCTGGCTGACCGCCCTCGAACACGCCACCCGCCCCACTCCATAAAAAAAACCGGGGTGCGGGGTTGCCAAAACCGAAAAAAATGAGGGGGGGGGGTTTTTTTGGGGGTGGGGGGGCGGGCCCCCGGGGTTAAAAAATTTTTTTGGGGGGGG
>JBGSBQ010000132.1:0-8088 GCA_041730475.1 Sphingomonadaceae bacterium | reverse complement strand
TTCCTGATGCATGCGGATGGTGCCGAACATGCCGTTATTGAACACAATGATGACCACGCCTGCCTTGTATTGCACGGCGGTGGCCAGCTCCTGCCCGTTCATCATGTACTCGCCGTCGCCGGCGAAGGTAATCACGGTGCGCTGCGGCGCGATGATCTTGGCGGCCACGCCGGACGGCACGCTGTAGCCCATGGCCCCGCTGGTCGGCGCCAGCTGGGTGCGCATGCCGCCATAGCGGTGGAAGCGGTGCGCCCACGTCGCATAGTTGCCGGCGCCGTTGGTGATGATGGTGTCATGCGGGGCGATGCGGTCGATCTGCTGCACCACCTGCCACAGGTCGAGCGCTGCCTTGCCGTCCTGGAAAATGGCGGGCTGCAGCTGCCACGCTGCCAGTTCGGCGCGCGCCTCGGCCACGCTGCCGGCCCAGGCCGACGCGTCGAGCGGCGCCAGCGCCGCCAGCATCGCGGTGAACTGCGGCATGCCGCTGTTGATCATTAATTCGGCCTGATACACGCTGCCCAGTTCCTCGGCATCGGCGTGCACATGGATCAGGGTCTGCTGCGGCAACGGCGCCTGCAGCAGCGCATAACCGCCGGTAGTCATCTCGCCCAGACGCGGGCCGATGGCCAGGATCACATCGGCGTTGCGCACGCGCGCCGCCAGCTTGGGATTGATGCCGATGCCGACGTCGCCGACGTAGTGCGGATGGTCGTTATCGAGCAAGTCCTGGAAGCGGAATGCACAGGCCACTGGCAAGTGGTTGGCTTCGGCGAAGCGCTGCAGGTCGGCGCAGGCTGTCTCGGACCAGCCGCCGCCGCCCAGCAGTATCAGCGGACGCTGGGCGCTGGCCAGCAGGCTGCGCACCTGAGCGATCTGGGCCGCCGACGGCGATGCCTGTACCGGCTGGTAGCGGCGCGTATCGGCCACGGCGGCCTGCGTGATCAGCATATCTTCCGGCAGCGCCAGTACCACCGGGCCGGGGCGGCCACTGGTGGCGATCTGGAACGCCCGCGCCAGATATTCAGGAATACGGTCGGCGCGGTCGATCTGTGCCACCCACTTGGCCATCTGGCCATACATGCGGCGGTAGTCGATTTCCTGGAACGCTTCGCGGTCCATGAAATCATTGCCGACCTGACCGATGAACAGAATCATCGGGGTCGAATCCTGGAACGCCGTATGTACGCCGATCGAGGCATTGGTGGCGCCCGGACCGCGAGTAACGAAGCAGATGCCGGGCTTGCCCGTCATCTTGCCATAGGCGTCGGCCATGAAAGCGGCGCCGCCTTCCTGACGGTTGATGATGAAACGGATGTCGGAGTCGTGCAGCGCGTCGAGAACGTCCAGATAGCTTTCGCCGGGTACACCGAAAGCGGTATCGACACCGTGGATCTTCAGGGCATCGACCAGGATCTGGCCGCCAGTGCGGGATGGGTGCGTCATGTCGTAGCCTTATGGGTAGAGGTAGCGCTATTCTAGGGCGCGCTGTGGTCACCGGCTTTCCGAATGGCGACACCAAATTTCAGATTTGGTGGGCCGGGCTGGTACAATAGCGGCTGAAGCAAGCCAGACAGCCGCTGGTCAGTTCGTAATGTCTGACGGGAGGAAGGTCCGGACTCCATAGAGCGGGGTGACGGTTAACGGCCGTCCGCTGAAAGCCTCACCCTGGCGTATTCGTACGCTGGGGCGGTATAAGGCGAGGAATAGGGCCACAGAGACGAGCGTATTTAGTTACGGTGAAACGCGGTAACCTCCACCTGGTGCAATTCCAAATAGGCACGCGATGATGCTGCTCGCGGAGCGTGCGGGTAGGAAGCTTGAGCGCTGGAGTAATCCAGCGCCTAGAGGAATGGCTGTCATAGCACAGGCTTGCCTGTGCCGTAACAAAATCCGGCCTATCGGCTTGCTTCAACTAATATTTATTCACGGCCGTCTGGGGACATCCTGCCGATGAAACACTACATCCTGGCCCTGGATCAGGGCACCACCAGTTCGCGCGCTATCCTGTTTGACCATCAGGGCCAGATCTGCGGTAGCGCCGCGCAAGAATTTCCACAACATTTTCCGCAACCAGGCTGGGTCGAACATGACCCGAACGAGATCTGGAACAGCCAGCTGAGCGTGGCCCGCAAGGTGCTGCACGATCACCATGTCGACAGCCGCCAGGTATTGGCCATCGGCATCGCCAATCAGCGCGAAACTACCGTGGTCTGGGACCGCAAGAGCGGTGAGCCGATCGCGCCCGCTATCGTCTGGCAGGATCGCCGTACCGCCGACTACTGCGGCGAACTGCGCGCTGCCGATAAGGCCAAGCTGGTGACCGATATCACCGGACTGGAGCTGGATGCCTATTTTTCCGCGACCAAGCTGAAATGGCTGCTCGACCATGTGCCCGGCGCCCGCGAACGGGCCCGGCATGGCGCGCTGGCCTTTGGCACCATCGACAGCTGGCTGGCCTTCAAGCTGACCGGACGCCATGTCACCGACGTCAGTAATGCCTCCCGCACCATGCTGTTTAATATCCACCTGATGCGCTGGGATCAGGATTTGCTGGAGCTGTTCGATATCCCCGAGGAAATGCTGCCGACGGTGGTGTCATCCAGCGAGGAGATCGGCTACACGCGCGAAGCGCTGTTCGGCGGTGCCATTCCGGTGGCCGGGATCGCCGGCGACCAGCAGGCGGCGACCTTCGGTCAGGCCTGCCACACGCCCGGTATGGTGAAGAATACTTATGGCACCGGCTGCTTTATGCTGATGCACGCCGGCCGCCATCCGGTCGCTTCGCATAACCGCCTGCTGTCGACGGTCGGCTGGCGCGTCGATGGCGCCACCGATTATCTGCTGGAAGGCAGTGTGTTTATGGGGGGCGCCACCGTGCAGTGGTTGCGCGATGGTCTGGGCCTGATCCGCAGTTCGTCCGAGGTCGAGGCGCTGGCAGCCAGCGTGCCCGATAATGGTGGCGTGTTCCTGGTGCCGGCCTTCGTCGGCCTCGGCGCGCCGCACTGGGATCCCTATGCGCACGGGGCGCTGGTCGGCCTGAGCCGGGGCAGCAACAAAGCCCATATTGCGCGCGCCGCGCTGGAAGCGATCGCTTACCAGAGTGCCGAGCTGATGATCGCGATGCAGAAGGATGCGCGCATCCCGCTGACCGAGGTGCGCGCCGATGGTGGCGCTGCCAGCAATGATCTGCTGATGCAATTTCAGGCTGACCTGCTGGGCGTGCCCGTGGTGCGGCCGCAGGTCACGGAAACCACGGCGCTGGGGGCGGCCTATCTGGCCGGTCTGGCGGTCGGTTTCTGGGATAGCAGGGAAGAAATCGCGGCCCAGTGGGCCTGCGAACGGCGCTTCCTGCCCAGCATGTCGGGCGAGCGCCGGGAAGAGTTGCTGGTGCACTGGACCCGCGCCGTGGAGCGCGCGCGCCATTGGGAAGTGCCAGCCGCTTCGCTATAATGGCAGGGTAAGGTAGCGCACGATCTGTCTAGACAAATTGTGCAGTGCGGCATTTTTTAGTTCCTGTTTTTTTGAAAGTCAGCCCTCCCGCCTTCGTTCGCGTCCGCCGCGTCGTCACGCCACGTATCCCTGAATCGACCCCGAATCTGACACTGCAGTCGCCCCCATGCGGCCTGGCGGGCTGTTGTCCCGCAGGTACGTCAATGTTGGCGAATGGCAACTAGCTACTTTTTTTTCAATTATTTTTTAGGAAGGATTGCACTAGTTCTGTGCAGGGAAACCCACCTGCGGAAGTGAGGTAGCACATTCACTATGTTAGATAAGTGCTTAATTTGCTGGGATATTTTATTTCGAGCTGGCATCAAGGAAGTACGCTAAGTCCTTAATTTCATTCATAAAATCCCGGTTTCGATTGCCTGAAACCGCTTGACCACCATTCTCCCATCCTCTAAAGTGGTCATCTGTGTGAAAAAGTGTCTTTTTGTGGGAAATTTCTCCTGACTTAGCGGCGGGGGAGATGCTTCAGAAAAGCCAGATTTTCCGCTCCGCTAATCTACTGAGGTCTAAAAGGTAACCCGTGTTTCAAGGCGCGTCAGCAATCAATCTCGATGCCAAAGGCAGGATGTCCATTCCTGCCAAGCACCGTGACGCGCTGTCGATCCAGTGCGAAGGCCGCCTGACCCTGACCAAACACCCGGACGGCTGCGTGATGCTGTTTCCCCGCCCGGTGTGGGAATCCCACCGTACCCAGATCGCCGCCTGGCCCATGCAGGCCCGCGCCTGGCAGCGCATCTTCCTCGGTAACGCCTGTGATGTCGAAATGGACACGGCTGGCCGCATCCTGATTTCGCCCGAGCTGCGCGCGGCCGTCGGCCTCGACCGCGAAATCATGCTGATGGGCATGGGCTCGCATTTTGAAATCTGGGATGCCGCCAAGTTGGCGGAAAAAGAGCAGCAGGCGATTGAAGCCGGCACCCCCGATGTCCTCGCCAATTTCTCTTTCTAAGGTTCCGCCATGACGAATACAGCGGTGCCTGAATTTCAGCATCGTACGGTGCTGCTGGACGAGGCGGTTGACGCCCTCGACCTGACGGGCGCGCGCGCCGACGGCGTTTATATTGATGGTACGTTTGGCCGCGGTGGCCACTCGCGCCTGATCCTGTCGAAACTGGGCGCGCAGGCGCGTCTGGTCGCGTTTGACAAGGATTTGCAGGCCATCGCCACCGCCGCCCAGATCACCGATCCACGCTTCACCATCGTGCACGACAGCTTTGCCACCATGCACAGCGCCCTGGTCGAACGCGGTCTGCCGCAGGTCGACGGCATTCTGCTCGACCTCGGCATCTCCTCGCCGCAGGTCGACGACGCCGCGCGCGGCTTCAGCTTCCGCAACGACGGGCCGCTCGATATGCGCATGGATACCACTCGCGGCCTGTCGGCGGCCGAGTGGATTGCCACAGAATCCGAACAGACACTGGAAAAGGTGATCAGAGAATATGGGGAAGAACGGTTTGCTTTTCAGATTGCAAAGGCGATTGTTGCTCGCCGGGCAGTCGAGCCAATTTCAAGCACACGACAGCTTGCCAGCATCGTGGCAGGCGCGGTCAAGACTCGGGAAAAGGGCAAGGACCCGGCCACCCGCACCTTTCAGGCTATCCGGATTTTCATCAATAAAGAGCTTGAAGATCTCGAAATCGGCCTGAATCAGGCTTATGCCTGTCTGGCACCGGGCGCCATCATGGCCATCATCAGCTTCCATTCGCTGGAAGACCGCATGGTCAAGCGCTTCTTCGCGTCCAAGGCGAATGTCGCGCAGCCGGACCGGCGTTTGCCGATCCGCGCGGTCGACCTGCCGCAGCCGGAACTGAAGCTGCTGGCCAAGATGAAGCCGTCCGATGCCGAAGTCGATGCCAACCCGCGTTCTCGCTCGGCGGTGATGCGGGTGGCGCGTCGCTTGCCATTCCCGGACGGAGCAACGCGATGAGTGGTAAGGTCAATCTGGTGCTGGTGGTCCTGCTGGTAGGCTGCGGCCTGTCGCTGGTGAACGCCCAGTATCAGGCGCGCCACCTGTTCATCGAACTGGAACGCTCGCAGTCGCAGGCGCGCCAGCTCGATATCGAATGGGCGCAGCTGCAGCTGGACCAGTCCACGCTGGGCAAGCACGCTCGTATCGAACAGATTGCGCGGCGCGACCTGAATATGACGCCGCTGACCGCCGCCCGCACCCAGTACCTGTCGCCGGAAGGTGATCAATGAAGCGCGCCAGTAACGCCAGCGTGTCGCGGGTAGCTGCCTCGAAGGGCGTGCCGTTCTCGAAAAATCCGGTACTGGCGGTGCGCCTGCCGGTGTGGCGTTCGCGCGTGGTGCTGTTTGTGCTGTTCGCTGCCTTTGCTGGTCTGGCCGGACGCGCCGTCTGGCTGCAAGGTCTGTCGACCCAATTCCTGCAAAAGCAGGGCGAGATCCGTTACGCCCGTACGCTGGACCTGCCGGCCACGCGCGGCAAGATCACCGACCGCGAGGGTCAGGTGCTGGCATCCTCGATTCCGGTCAAGGCCATCTGGGCGATCCCGGATGACGTGCAGGATGCGCCGCCGGCCAAGCTGAAACAATTGGCCAGCCTGCTCGGCATGACCGACGCCGAATTGCAGAAGAAACTCGATTCCGACCGTGGCTTCGTGTACCTGAAGCGTCAGGTCGAGCAGGATGTGGCGGAACAGATCACCAAGCTGGGTATCGACGGTATCCAGACCCGCAAGGAATACAAGCGTTTCTATCCGCAGGGCGAAGTGACGACCCACGTGGTCGGCTTCACCAACGTCGAAGACGTGGGTCAGGAGTCGATGGAACTGGCGCAGCAGAAGACGCTGGTCGGCGTGCCGGGCAGCCGCCGCGTCATCAAGGACCGTCTTGGCCGTATCGTCGAGGATATCGAGTCGGTGCGCGAGCCGCATGATGGCAAGGACCTGACGCTGTCGATCGACAGCAAGATCCAGTACATCGCCTTCACGCAGGTGAAAGAAGCGGTCGAAAAATTCAAGGCCAAGGCCGGCGCCGCCGTGGTGCTGGATGTGCATACCGGTGAAGTGCTGGCGCTGGCCAACTGGCCGGCCTACAACCCGAATGACCGCTCGGTGCTGACCGGCGATCAGTTGCGCAACCGTGTGATGACCGATACCTTCGAGCCCGGCTCGTCGCTGAAGCCATTCACCGTCGGCCTGTCGCTGGACACCAACCGCATCAAACCAAGCACCATGTTCGATACGGCGCCCGGCCACATGACCATTGGCGACCGTACGATTCACGACTCGCACGCACACGGCTTGCTGAGCGTGCAGGAGATTATCCAGAAGTCGTCCAACATCGGCACCACCAAGATCGCGTTCCAGATGCAGCCACAGGAAATGTGGGAGATGTTTACCAAGGTCGGTTTCGGCCAGCAGCCGCGCTTCGGCTTCCCCGGTGCGGTGGCCGGCCGGGTGCGTCCGTTCAAGTCGTGGCGTCCGATCGAACAGGCCAATATGAGCTTCGGTCAGGGCATTTCGGTGTCGCTGATCCAGCTGGCCCGTTCCTACCTGATTTTTGCGCGCGATGGCGACATCATCCCGCTGTCGTTCCAGAAGGTCAGCGAGGCGCCGGCCGGCACCCGCGTGGTGAGTGCCCGTACCGCCTCGGAAATGCGCGCCATGCTGGAGATGGTGACCCAGCCGGGCGGCTCGGCACCGAAGGCACAAGTGCCGGGCTACCGCGTTGGCGGCAAGACCGGTACCGCGCAGAAGGTGATCGGCGGGCGCTACTCGCAAACCAAATTTATCGGTAACTTCGTCGGCATGGCGCCGATGTCGAATCCGCGTTTCATTATCGCTGTCATGATCGACGAACCGGGCGGCCCGGCCCACGTGGGTGGCGACGTCGCCGCGCCGACTTTCTCGGCGCTGGCGGCCAATGCACTGCGCGCCAAGAACATCGCGCCGGACTCGAACGTGACCCATATCATCATTCCTGAGAATTCCGAACAGGAGAACATGTGACTCAAGTTTCATTCGACCCGTTGAATGTCGCAGCCGCGATCCGCAAGTTGGCGCCGCATGCGCAGCTGGCATCGGACTCGCGCCGCATCAAGAGGGGCGATGTGTTTTTTGCCTATCCTAGCGATGCCGGCGCCGCCGGCGACGGGCGCAGCTTCATTGAAAGCGCAATCGAGCAGGGTGCCGCACTGGTGGTGCTGGATCCCACTGGTTTCAGCTGGAATCCGGCGTGGGGCGTGCCGCACCTGACGGTGGAGCAGTTCAAGCAGCACGCCGGCGCGATTGCGCATGCTTTCTATGGCCAGCCGGACAGCGACATGTTCACCGTCGGCGTGACCGGTACCAATGGCAAGACCTCAAGCGCCGTGTGGCTGGGCCAGGCCCTGTCGCGTGGCGGCGAAACGGCAGCCGTGATCGGCACGCTGGGCGTGGGCCTGTTCAAGGCCCGCGGCGAAGTCGAATACAACGTCACCGGCTACACCACGCCGGACGCGGTGTTGCTGGCGCGTGAACTGGCGGCAGCCCGCAACGAAGGCGCACGCGCGCTGGCGATCGAAGTATCGTCGATCGGACTGGTACAGGGCCGCACCTCGGGCATGCACTTCGATGTCGC
>JBGSBQ010000131.1:0-8100 GCA_041730475.1 Sphingomonadaceae bacterium | reverse complement strand
AGAAGATGCGCTGCGTCTGGCGCAGGAAATCGGCTACCCGCTGGTGGTCCGTCCGTCCTACGTGCTGGGTGGCCGCGCCATGGAAATCGTCCACGAGCAGCGCGACCTGGAGCGCTACATGCGCGAAGCGGTCAAGGTTTCGCACGACTCCCCAGTCCTGCTGGACCGCTTCCTGAACGACGCCATCGAGTGCGACGTCGACTGCATCAGCGACGGCACCACCACCTTCATCGGCGGCGTGATGGAGCACATCGAACAGGCTGGCGTGCACTCGGGCGACTCGGCCTGCTCGCTGCCACCGTATTCGCTGTCGCAAGAGACCATCGATGAACTGAAGCGCCAGACCGCGCTGATGGCCAAGGGCCTGAACGTGGTCGGCCTGATGAACGTGCAGTTCGCGATCCAGAAGCAGGACGGCAAGGACGTCGTCTACGTGCTGGAAGTGAACCCGCGGGCCTCGCGCACGGTGCCGTTCGTGTCGAAGGCGACCGGTCTGCAGCTGGCCAAGATTGCGGCCCGTTGCATGGTCGGCCAGACGCTGGCCGAGCAGGGCATCACCCAGGAAGTCGTGCCGCCATACTTCAGCGTCAAGGAAGCCGTGTTCCCGTTCGTGAAATTCCCGGGCGTGGACACCATCCTCGGCCCTGAGATGAAATCGACCGGTGAAGTGATGGGCGTCGGCATGACCTTCGGCGAAGCCTTCGTCAAGTCACAGATGGGCGCTGGCATCAAGCTGCCGAAATCGGGCAAGGTGTTCTTGTCGGTGAAAGCCTCGGACAAGCCGCGCGCCGTGAAAGTGGCGCGCGACCTGGTCGAAATCGGCTTCACGCTGGTGGCCACCAAGGGTACGGCGGCCGTGATCGCGGCCGCTGGTATCCCGGTTACGCCGGTCAACAAGGTGGTCGAAGGCCGTCCGCACGTGGTCGACATGATCAAGAACCACGAGATCGTGCTGGTCATCAATACGGTGGAAGAAAAGCGCAGCGCCATCACGGACTCGCGCCAGATTCGTACCTCGTCGCTGGCCTCGCGCGTGACCACCTACACCACCATCGCCGGTGCCGAAGCGGCGGTCGAAGGCATTCGTCATTTGGACGAGTTGCGTGTGTACGATTTACAAGGGCTGCATAAAACCTTACACTAAGCTCCTTTAGTAACAGGCAACACCCTTTTGAACCACAGAGCTCGCGCTGCAGGTTGGCGTGGCCTCTGTGGTTTTCCATTGTAATAGCAGAGTAGAGACAACATGACTTCAGTTCCATTGACCAAATTCGGCGCCGAGCTTCTGAAAGAAGAGCTGCACCAGTTGAAGACCAAAGAGCGCCGCATCGTCATCGATGCGATCGCGGAAGCCCGTTCCCACGGCGACCTGTCGGAAAACGCTGAATATGATGCCGCCAAAGAGCGCCAGGCTTTTGTGGAAGGTCGCATCGCGGAACTGGAAGGTAAGCTGAGCGCCGCGCAAATCATCGACCCGACCCAGCTTGACGCGGATGGCCGTGTTGTGTTCGCCTCGACCGTCGACCTGGAAGACCTGGAATCGGGCGCCAAAGTGACCTACCAGATCGTCGGCCTCGACGAAGCCGACCTGAAACTGAGCAAAGTCTCGGTGACGTCGCCGATCGCGCGCGCGCTGATCGGCAAGTCGGCCGGTGACGTGGTGGAAGTGCAAGCACCGTCCGGTCCACGTGAATACGAAATCCTGGAAGTGCGCTACATCTGATGATCAGTCGCATCCGTCTGTTGGTGGCGACGCTGTGGGCAGGCAGTTTATGGACGGTGGGCTATCTGGCCGCACCGACGCTGTTTGCCACGCTGAGTGACCGGGTGCTGGCTGGCACCATCGCGGCCAGCCTGTTCAATATCGAAGCCTGGGTCTCGATCGGCTGCGCGCTGGCGCTGCTGGTGCTGATCTGGCTGGGCCAGGAGCGTGGCGCCGGCCGCGGCATTTTTGCCAGCGCGGCTGCCAACTCGGCCGCGCAGGCGCGCCGCATGGTGGTGCTGATCGTGGTCGCCATGCTGGGCTGCACGCTGGTGTCGCATTTTGGCCTGCAGCCAATGATGGCCAGTCTGCGCGCCGCAGCCGGTCCCGGCGGTGTGATGGAATCGGCCGCCAAAAGCCAGTTCGGCATGCTGCACGGTGTCGCCAGCAGCATTTATCTGGTGCAAAGCTTGCTGGCCGCGTGGTTGGTGGTCAAGCAATAAACGGGCATAAAAAAACCGGGGCACGCCCCGGTTCTGTTTTTTAGCCCAAGCTCTTCTTGGTCGACTTCTGGCGCGGTTTGGCGCGTTTGATGTTGCCGCCTTGGGTAACGCGTTCGTTGCCTTTCAGCAGGACCTTGGTCACCGACGGGCGTTTGGTACCGCTCGGGCTAGGCTTGACGATGGTCACTTCACGCAGGCCTTTGCCCGACGTTGTCGTGCGCTCGCTGGCCACTTCTTTCTTTGGACGGTACAGCACCAGCAATTTGCCGATGTGTTGTACCGGTGCCGCCGACAGCTGCTCGCAGATGGTATCGTACATGGCGATGCGGGCTTCGCGGTCGTCACCGAACACACGAACCTTGATCAGGCCGTGCGAATCCAGGCCCAGATCGATTTCCTTGATGACGTTGGCGGTCAGTCCCGCCTCGCCGACCATCACGATAGGCTTCAAGCCATGGGCTTCAGCGCGCAGCGCGCTGCGCTCAACGGGTGTAAGTTTTATCATAATAAATTTTTAGTAGTTCCCTTAAAGGCAGTATTCTACGCGAATGAAGAAGAAGAAATTAAACAAAAACTGGTTACACGACCACATTAACGATCCTTACGTCAAATTGGCGCAGAAAGAGGGCTATCGGGCCCGGGCTGCGTTCAAGCTGAAGGAGATCGATGAGGACGAGAAAATCATCAAGCCCGGCCAGGTCATCGTCGACCTTGGCTGCACACCCGGTAGCTGGGGACAATATGTGCGCCGCAAGCTGGCCGGCAAGGAGGGCGGCGGCATCAACGGCACCCTGATCGGCCTCGACATGCTGCCGATGGAGCCGATCGCCGACTTCCATTTTATCCAGGGCGATTTCCGCGAGCCGGAGGTGTTGGCGCAACTGGAACAAGTTGTGCAAGGCAAAAAAGTTGACGTGGTGTTATCGGATATGGCGCCCAACCTGTCCGGCATCGCCGACGCCGACGCCGCCCGTATGGAGCACCTGATCGAACTGGCAATCGAATTCTCGCTGGCGCATTTGAAACCGTCTGGTTGTTTGCTTGTCAAATGTTTTAAAGACATGGGTTTCAATGAAATCGTGCTGAAATTCCGCCGCGAGTTTAAAACCGTGGTGCAGAAAAAGCCCAAGGCCAGCCGCGATAAATCGTCTGAAATCTTCCTGCTGGGACGCGGGTTGAAGAATCCGGGCGCGGTGCGGGCCACCGCAGACGACGATCTGGAGCCAATTTGACGCAATTTGCGCGACGTCGCCCTTGATTTTTGATGGTTTAGCCGCACATCGACCCAGTGAAAGTGGTTTTTAAACCGTGCGCACGGGTGGGCTTCTGGCACCGCCTGCTTATTGCGAGTAAAATCGGGTTTCTAGTTATCGGTAATAGATGCGCCGTGCATCCAAGGAGTTTTCGTGAATAACATGTTTTCCAAATCAGCCATCTGGGTAGTCGTCGCGCTGCTCTTGTTCATGCTGTTCAAGCAGTTCGACAATCATGGCACCGCCGGTGGCAGCAAAACCATCGCTTATTCCGACTTATTGGATGATGTGAAGGCCAAGCGGGTCAAGGATGTGGTCATCGAGGGCAGCAACATTACCGCGACCCGCTCGGATGACACCAAGGTGCGCGCCACCGCCACCTTCCTCGACCGTGGCCTGATCGGCGACCTGCGTGAGAATGGCGTGCATTTCGACGTCCGTCCGCCGGAGGAACCGTCGTTCCTGCAACAAATCTTCGTCTCGTGGTTCCCGATGCTGTTGCTGATCGGTGTGTGGATTTTCTTCATGCGCAGATGCAGGGCGGCGGCAAGGGCGGCGCTTTTTCCTTCGGCAAGTCGAAGGCGCGCATGATGGATGAATCCAACAACACCGTCACCTTCGCGGACGTCGCCGGTTGCGACGAAGCCAAGGAAGAAGTCAACGAAATCGTCGACTTCCTGAAAGACCCGACCAAGTTCCAGAAACTGGGCGGCCGGATCCCCCGTGGCGTGCTGATGGTTGGCCCACCGGGTACCGGTAAAACCCTGCTGGCGCGCGCCATTGCTGGCGAAGCCTAAGTGCCGTTCTTCTCGATTTCCGGTTCGGACTTCGTCGAAATGTTCGTCGGTGTCGGCGCGTCCCGTGTACGCGACATGTTTGAGAATGCCAAGAAGCATTCGCCGTGCATCATCTTCATCGATGAGATCGACGCCGTCGGTCGTCACCGTGGCGCTGGTATGGGCGGCGGCAATGACGAACGCGAACAGACGCTGAACCAGTTGCTGGTCGAGATGGATGGTTTTGAAGCGTCGTCGGGCGTGATCGTCGTCGCGGCCACCAACCGGGCGGACGTACTCGACAAAGCGCTGCTGCGCCCGGGTCGTTTCGACCGTCAGGTATCGGTTGGCTTGCCGGACATCCGCGGCCGCGAACAGATCTTGAACGTGCACATGCGCAAAGTGCCGATCGGTACCGACGTCAAGGCCGACATTCTGGCCCGTGGCACGCCAGGTTTTTCGGGTGCCGACCTGGCCAATCTGGTCAACGAGGCCGCACTGTTCGCCGCGCGTCGCAGCAAGCGTCTGGTCGACATGATCGACTTCGAAGATGCCAAGGACAAGATCTTCATGGGTCCGGAACGCAAGTCGATGATCATCCGCGAGGAAGAACGTCGCAATACCGCGTACCACGAGTCGGGCCACGCGGTGGTCGCCAAGCTGCTGCCGAAGGCCGATCCGGTGCACAAGGTCACCATCATGCCGCGTGGCTGGGCCTTGGGCCTGACCTGGCAGTTGCCGGAGCACGATAATATTTCCGGCTACAAGGACAAGATGCTGGAAGAGATTTCCATCCTGTTTGGCGGCCGTATTGCCGAAGAGATCTTCGTCGGCCAGATGTCGACCGGCGCCTCGAATGACTTCTCGCGTGCGACCAAACTGGCGCGCTCGATGGTGACCCGCTTCGGCATGTCCGACAGCATGGGCGTGATGGTCTACGAAGACAGCCAGAATGATGGCTTCTTTGGTGGTGCCTCCAAAACGATTTCCGAGGCGACCCAGCAAAAGGTCGATGCCGAGATCCGCAACATTCTGGACACCCAATACCAGCTGGCGCGCAAGCTGCTGGAAGAAAATCGCGACAAGGTCGAAGTGATGACCAAGGCGCTGATGGAATGGGAAACCATTGATGCGGACCAGATCAACGACATCATGGCGGGCCTCGAGCCGCGTCCGCCGAAGGCTGGCGTCACCATCCGCAAGCACCCGCCTAGCGATGGCGGCACGGGTGTTTCGCCCAGCGTGACGGCACCGGCCTGATCGCCGTCAGCTTGCAGGCAAAGGGCGAGGATTGATCCTCGCCCTTTTTCATTGTGTGTTTGTGATTCTTTTATGCCTACTCAGCTTCAGTTTGGTCGTTTCAATTTCCCCCTGCAGGGGCCGCATCACCGCCCACGTGTGATGGGCATCCTGAACGTTACCCCCGATTCCTTTTCCGATGGCGGCCAGTATCAGGGCCTGGAGCACGCGATTACGCATGCCGAACAGATGATGCTGGACGGTGTGGACATCATCGACGTCGGCGGCGAGTCCAGTCGTCCCGGCGCGCCGCCGCTACCGCTGGAGCAGGAGTTGCGCCGCGTGATGCCGGTGCTCTATGCCTTGCGCGACTGCGGCAAGGCGATCTCGGTCGACACCTACAAGCCGCAAGTGATGCGGGAAGCTATCATTGCCGGGGTCGACATGATCAACGATATCAACGCTTTCCGCGCCCCCGGCGCGCTCGACGCCGTGCGCGACAGCGATTGCGCGCTGTGCATCATGCACATGCAGAGCGATCCGCAAACCATGCAGCAGGCGCCGGCCTATACCGATGTGGTGGCCGAGGTGACGGCCTTCCTGCGCGAACGCATCACGACACTGACGGCCGCCGGCATCGATCCGCGTCGTTTGTGCATTGATCCGGGCTTTGGTTTTGGTAAGACGGTAGAGCATAATTATGCTTTGCTTAAAAGCACGGGCCAACTGATCAGCGAGCTGGGTGTGCCACTGCTGGCGGGGTTGTCGCGCAAGTCCATGCTGGGCGCCGTCACCGGACGTCCGGTCGAGCAGCGTCTGGCCGGCAGTCTGGCAGCTGCTTTGGCTGCGGTAGCGCAGGGTGCATTAATTGTGCGGGTGCATGATGTAGCGGAGACCGTCGACGCGCTGAAGGTGTGGCAGGCGGCACATTAATTTCATATAAAGAGAGCAAGCATGGCACGTAAATATTTTGGTACCGATGGGATCCGCGGTCTGGTGGGTGTCGCGCCGATTACGCCGGACTTTGTGATGCGTCTCGGCTATGCGGCCGGTCAGGTGCTGGCCAAGTCGCGCGCGGGTGGCATCAAGCCGACCGTGCTGATCGGCAAGGACACGCGGATTTCCGGCTATATGCTGGAAGCGGCGCTGGAGGCGGGCTTTTCGGCCGCCGGGGTGGATGTGATGCTGGCTGGCCCGATGCCGACCCCGGCCATCGCCTACCTGACCCGCGCGCTGCGGCTGTCGGCCGGCGTCGTGATCTCGGCGTCGCATAATCCCTTCCAGGACAACGGCATCAAGTTCTTCTCCGATCAGGGCACCAAGTTGCCGGATACGGTAGAGCTGGAAATCGAAGCGGCGCTCGACGAGCCGATGTTGTGCGTGGCGGCCGAAAAGCTGGGCCGTGCCAAGCGCCTCGACGACGCGCAGGGGCGCTACATTGAATTTTGCAAGTCGACCTTCCCGAATGAACTCGATCTGCGTGGCCTGAAAATCGTCGTCGATTGCGCCCACGGCGCGGCCTACAACATTGCACCCCATGTGTTCCATGAACTGGGCGCGGAAGTGGTGGCGATCGGCAACAAGCCGGACGGCTTCAACATCAACGCCGGCCATGGTGCCACCGCACCCCGGGCGATGGCGGCTGCCGTATTGACCCATGGCGCCGATCTCGGCATCGCCCTCGACGGCGACGCTGACCGCCTGATCATGTGCGACGCTGCCGGCCGCCTGTATAACGGCGACGAATTGTTGTACGTAATGGTCATGGACCGCGTCGCGACGGGCCCGGTGCCGGGCGCCGTGGGTACGCTGATGACCAACATGGCGCTGGAAGTGGCGTTCAAGAAGCGGGGCATCGGTTTCGCCCGTGCCAAGGTGGGCGATCGCTACGTGCTGGAGGTGATGCAGGAAAAGGGCTGGATTTTGGGCGGCGAGGGCTCGGGTCACCTGTTGAGCCTGGACAAGCACACGACCGGCGATGGCATCATTTCGGCGCTGCAGGTATTGTCCGCGCTGAAGCGCAGCGGCCAGTCGCTGCAGCAATGCGCGCAGGAGCTGGTGCTGTTCCCGCAGACGCTGATCAATGTGCGCGTCGCGTCCGGCTTCGACTGGACCCAGAACGCCGCCATGGTGGCTGAAAAGGAACTGGTCGAACGCGAGCTGGGCGATACCGGCCGGGTGCTGATCCGTGCATCCGGTACCGAACCGCTGATCCGCGTCATGGTCGAGGCCAAGGATGCCAGCCTGGCCGAAGCCATGGCGCGCCGCATCGCTGGCAAGATGGAAGGCCAGCGCGCCGCCTGAACGACGCGCCTGCCGGCCCCGCTAGCGGGCCCGGTAGTGGGCCCCCCAGTGGGTCCGTTCAGTCGCTCAGCGCAGCGCCACCAGCAGGTACTGTGGTGCCGCCGGCGCGGCGCCCGCCACCTGCGGTCCCGGGACCACCATCAGCAATTCCCCGCTGACACCGCCGTCCCGCTGCAGGTCGATCCGCACTTGCAGTTGCCGGTCCAGCGCCACAAACGTATTCGCATTCGCCCCGACGATCTCATGCTGGCCTCGGTCGTCGATTTCCGCATACATGCGATTACCCTTGCGGCTCAACGTCAGCGAGCTGCCGTTGGACAAGT
>JBGSBQ010000130.1:0-8101 GCA_041730475.1 Sphingomonadaceae bacterium | reverse complement strand
TGATCTTGAAGGCACTGACCATCTGTGCCTGATGCACGGCCTGATCCTGCATGGCCTGCGCGGTGGCGGCAGTCTGCTCGACCAGTGCGGCGTTCTGCTGCGTCATGGTGTCGAGGTCCTGCACTGAGGTAGTGACCTGGGTGATGCCGGCGTTCTGCTCGCGGGCGCTCTGGGCGATCTCGCCCAGCAGGCCGTCGACCCGCTGCGACGAGGTGACGATGGCGCCGATGGTGCTGCGGGCCTGCTGCACGATGGTGCCGCCGGCCGTCACCAGTTCCACGCTGCCGCCGATCAGCGTACCGATTTCCTTGGCCGCTGCCGCGCTGCGCTGCGCCAGCGTGCGTACTTCGCTGGCGACGACCGCGAAGCCACGGCCCTGTTCGCCCGCACGGGCCGCTTCCACGGCGGCATTCAGCGCCAGGATATTGGTCTGGAAGGCGATGCCGTTGATGGTGCTGATGATCTCGCCGATCTGCACCGACGAGCGCCGGATATCGTCCATGGTCTGCACCACTTGCTGCATCACGCGGTCACCCTCGGCGGCGATGCCGGCGTTGGCACGCGCCACCTGGGCCGCCTGCGCCGTGCCGTCTTCGGCACTGCTGACGCTGGAACCGATCTGTTCCATCGATGCCGCCGCTTCTTCCAGATTGGCGGCCGCCTGTTCGGTGCGGGCCGACAGATCCATGGCGCCGCTGGCGATCTCGCTGCTCGTTTGCACGATCTGGTCGCTCGAACCGCGCACGCTGCGCACCATGGCGCGCAGCGATTCCTGCATATTGCGCAGGTCCAGCATCAGCTGGGCGGCCTCGTCGCGGCCACAGGGGGGGGGCGAGGTGGTCAGGTCGCCATCGGTCATGGCACGCAGGTGGCGGCGAGTCTCTTTCAGGCCGCAGTCGATGACGTAATAAAAGCACAGGAACTGGTAAGCCACATGCAGCAGCATCAGCAGCAGCACGCCGGCGATCAGCAGGCTGCGCTGCTGCAGCGCCTGTTCCAGGTCATCCTGATAGATGCCGGAACCGATGATCCAGCCCCATGGCGCGAAGCCGGCCACGTAGGAAATCTTGCGCAGCGGCTCGGTGGCGCCCGGTTTCGGCCACTGATAGTAAATGAAACCCTTGCCCTCCTTGCGCACCAGCGCGACGGCGGCATTGAACATCGCATAGCCGTGCGCATCCTTGAAGTCGGACAGGTCGCGCCCATTCATTTCTGCTTTGATCGGGTGCATCAGCATGCGCGGCTGCATGTCGTTGACCCAGAAGTATTCCTTGTCGTCATAGCGCAGGGTAGCGATCGCGCTGAGGGCGGCCTGCTGGGCCTCAGCCCGGCTCATCTTGCCGGACAGTTCCTGCTGCTGGGCCCAGGTCACGATGCCGTGGGCGATTTCGACGTGCTGGCGGGTGGCGCTCATGCGCGCAGCGGAGGCGTCATCGGCCCCGCTTTTCAGCAGCCACAACAGCAGGGCCAGCATCGGCACCAGAAAGGTCAGCGAGATCACGGCGGCCTTGGCCTTGAAGCTCATGCTGCGGAACGAGCGGATACCCGGCGCCCAGATGCCGTGGTGCGTAAAAAAGCCGTGGTTGGGGAGGATGGAGGTGAGGGAGGGTGGGGGCGCCATGGCAACAGTCTATTCTGGGAAAAGGCCATCAGAATAGTCAACCTCCACCACAATTTCCTTGACCTAAGTCAAGTTCCCGCCCCTGGATGGTGCGTTTATGCCTGATGCCAATACTTATCGATGTCCGTCAGGTTCCAGGTATGGGCATCTTCGCGCGAGACGATTTCTTCTTTGCCGGCCAGCAGCGACAGGTCGATGACTTGTGGCTGCACATAGGTCATGGCCTTGCTGGAGAAGAAGGTCTTGACGATGGGGCGCAGCAGCGAGCGGTTGATGTCGATCACCACCGCCAGCCGGCCCGAGGTCAGCTTCACCAGCGTGCCGATCGGGTAGATGCCGACGCATTTGACGAACGCGCCAAACACGGCCGGATCGAAATGGCCCTCCTTGGCCCAGTCTGACATACGACGCAGCGACTCGGCCGGACACCAGCCCGATTTGTAGGGCCGGTTCGAGGTGATCGCGTCATACACGTCGCACACGGCGCCCATGCGGGCGTACAGGCTGATGGCGTCGCCCTTCAGGCCGTGCGGGTAGCCGGTGCCATCGAATTTTTCGTGGTGGTGCAGGCAGACATCCAGCGTGGCGGGCGGAATGGCGTCAGCCGACTGCAGGATGGCGTGGCCGGCGCGCGGATGCTCCTGGACCCGCACATACTCCTGCTCGGTCAGCCGTCCCGGCTTGTTGAGAATTTCTGGTTCAATCGCCATCTTGCCTATGTCATGCAGCAATCCGGCCTGACCGCACAGACGCGCTTCTTCTTCGTCCATGCCTAGCTGCCGGGCCAGCGCAATCATCATGGCGCAGACGGCGACCGAATGCATATACGTGTAGTCATCGGCGGTTTTCAGGCGCGACAGCGCAATCATTGCGTGCGGATTACGGATCACCGAGCCGGCCACGGCATCGACCAGTTCTGCGGTCTGTTCCAGGTTGCCGAGCCGACCCATGCGGGCTTCGTGGAACATGGTCGTCATCGCTTGCTTGGAGCGTGAGATGACACTGGCGGCACGGTCGTATTCGGCTGCCGTCGAGGTCGGGGCGATATCGTGGTCCGCCTCGCTGGCGGCCGGCACCGCTGCAGCCGCTGCTGCGATGGCGGCGCTGGCCTCGGGGGGCGCTGCCGGGGCCGGGGCGTCGGCAGGTTCGTCGATGCCCTTGTTAGTGTCAATAATCAGTTCAGCAATGCCGCAGCTGCGCACCTCTGCGCACAACTCCGGGCTAGCGACAAGAAAAGATTTGCGCCAGAACGGAATCGACAGCCACGGTGCGCAAAACTCGTGGATGTACATTCCGGTGAGGGTATTTTCTGTTGGAATCTTTTTGAGCATGGGGCGTGCTAGTGTCGAGGCGGCAAGAGTTGCTGCAGGCAATTGTATTGCATAAAGGCCCGGCAAGGTGACCGCCTTTTAATTTCTGCATTTTGAAACATTATATATCAGAAACAATAAATTCCATATGGAAATGTTTTATTTGTTGCTTGTGTCACCGTCGGCGCCAAAACATGGTGAAATGCTGCTCGTAAACTATAAGTTACTCAAAAATCACAAATAAATTGAATTTGACATTCTCATGAGTTCGAATATACTTGCTGCATAGCATCTATTCGGCTGCTTTGCGCGTTGGGCGCAATCTAGGAGGGGAAGCATGGAATTAACGGAAACACCGGCGTCGCAACACATGTTGAGGGGATTCGATAGCGAGGCGGTGTCGGCCGCCATCAGCCACTTGCACCCGATGTTGCAGCTGGATTTGCAGGGCCAGATCCAGGCCGCCAATCCGGCCGCCGCGACCTTGCTCGGAGTGCCGGCAGCGCAGCTGGTCGGCACCCGCTACCTCCACTGGTGCAGTGACGCCGCCGCAGCCGCGCCGGCCCGGCCCGAATTCTGGCAGCAACTGGCGCTGGGTCAGCCGCAGCAGGACACCGGGCGTTACACCGACCATCAAGGGCGCCAGTTGTGGCTGGAGGCGCGCTTCACGCCCATGCTGACCGGTGCGGTGGCCCCGCAGGTGCTGGTGACGTTGATGGACAAAACGACCGCTATTGAGCAGCGCCACGATTTCCAGATCCGCGTCGATGCCATCGAACGAGTCCAGGCCGTGATTGAGTTTGACCTGCAGGGCCGGGTGTTGCGGGCCAATCCGAATTTCCTGCGCACCTTTGGCTATGCCGAAAGTGAGCTGAGCGGCCAGCATCACCGGATGTTCTGCCAAGGCACTGATGCTAGTTCGCCACAGTATGCCGATTTCTGGGACCGCTTGCGGCGCGGTGAGGCGCAGTGTGGCGAATTCTGCCGGCGCCACAAGGAAGGCCGGGAAGTATGGATCAATGCGGCCTATATTCCGTTGCCGGGCGCCGATGGCAGTCCGGTCCGTATCATCAAGTTTGCCACCGATATCACGCCGGCCAAGAACCTGAACTCGGAAGTGGCCGGGCAGCTTGAGGCGATCGGCCGCTCGCAGGCCGTGATCGAATTCGATCTGCAGGGTCAGGTGTTGACGGCCAACCGCAATTTCCTGCGCGCCGTGGGCTATACGCCGGAGGAAGTGCTGGGACGGCATCACAGCATGTTCTGCGAGGACCTGCTGGTGCGCTCGGCGGACTACCGTAATTTCTGGGCCGATCTGAGCGAGGGCGAGTTCAAAAGCGGACGTTTCCGCCGGGTCGGCAAGCACGGGGCGGAAATCTGGTTGCAAGCGACCTACAACCCTATCTTTGACGCCCGTGGCGTGCCATTCAAGGTGGTCAAGTTTGCCAGCGACATTACCGAGCAAGTGGAACGCGAACAGGCGATCCGCAACCGGGTGGATGATATCGGCAAGTCCATGGAAAACGTGTCCAGTGCGATCGCGCGGATTGCCCGTAATGCCGGCGACTCTGCCGTCATCGCACAGCAAACCGAACAGCAAGCCCAGTCCGGCCAGCAGCTGCTGGGCCAGTCGATCGATGCCATCCTGTCGGTGCAGAAGTCGTCGCGCGACGTGAACAGCATCGTCGACACCATCAGTGAAATTGCTGCTCAGACCAACTTGCTGGCGTTTAACGCAGCGGTCGAGGCGGCACGGGCCGGCGAGCATGGGCGCGGGTTTGCCGTGGTGGCGGATGAGGTGCGCAAGCTGGCCGAGAAGTCGGGCAATGCGGCGCGTGATATTGCGCGCCTGATTGCCGCCACCAGCACCGAGATTGAACAAAGTGGCCGGGTGTCGGAACGGGTGCGCCAGGCTTTCGAGCAAATTGCTGCGTCGGTCCATACGACCACCGGTTCCATCAGCGGGATCGACCACGCGACTGCCGAACAGGTCGCCGTGTGCCAGCATGTGGCCCAGTTGCTGGCCGAATTGCGGGCCTCGGCCGCGCAGGTGGCCTGATGAGCATGGATGCGGCGGGCCAGCTGTCCGACTTTGCGCTGGTCCAGATCGGTGCTCTGCAAGTGGGCATCGAGGCTGCTTGCGTCGCCGGCGCTGCCGTGCGGCCGGCCCGGCTGCTGCCGCTGCCACCCTTGAGCCCCAGCTTGCTGGGGGCCTTTGAGCACGAGGGTCAGGCGCTGCCGCTGGTGGACTTGCGCAGCTGGCTCGGGCAGGCGCACGCCCAGCCGTGCGCCTATGTGTTAATTCTGGCGCAGCAGGGGCGGCGCGTGGGCTTGGCGGTGGACCAGATCCGTGGTCTGCGCCAGATTGCCGCAGCCGCGATTGAACAGCTGCGCCATGATGACGGCGACGAAGCCTTCTTCCAGCGCGTGGCGCGCATGCCGGAGCAGGACGGCCTGCTGAATTTGCTGGAACCGGTGCGGCTGATGGAGCGGGCCCAGGCCTGGGCCGGTGCTGATGCGGCGCAGGCGCAGTCAGCGGCGGCGCTGCAGGCCAGCCAGCGGGTGACGCTGGCGCTATTTCAGTTTGGCGATCTGCGTCTGGCCGTGCCGGCGGCGCTGGTGGCGGAAGTGATCAGTGCACCCGCCGTCGACCGCATCTTTGGCGGTAACGGCCCGTTGAGTGGCATTGCGCGCTGGCGCGGCCAGCATGTGAGTGTGCTGGAACGTGCCTGCATCAGTGCGGCCGTGGCGCCGCAAGCACCGTTGCTGGCCGTGTTGCGCAGTGGGGAGCGCTGTCTCGGCCTGCCCGTGGAGGCGGCGCTCAGCGTGGCCGAGGTGGAAACGTCGGCGCTCGAATATTACAGCGGCGCAGGCGAGGCCGCGCCATTGGTGGTGGGGGAGGTGCCGCTGGTGGCTGGTGCGCCGGCGTTGCTGCTCGATGGCGTGGCGCTGATGGCACTGTGTCCGGCGTTGGACGCGGGCGTGGTGGTGGCGCGCGCAGCAGATGCAGCCCGCAATCGCGATGGCTATCTAATTTGTGCGGCGGCCACCACGCTGGCGGTCCCGATGGCGGCGGTGTTGGCTATCCTGCCGCTGCCCGCCGATCTGGTACGCGCCGGCGACGAACGGCGCGTCGGCCACTGCCATTGGCAGCAGCAGCTGGTGCCGGTGATCGAGCTTTGCCCGGCCGAGATGGCGGTCAGCCGGGTGGTCGTGGTTCAGCATCAGGGCAGGGTGGCGGGACTGCTGGTACGCGATGTGCTGACCATCATCCGGGCCGACATGTCGGTTACCCGGCACATGGGCGTGCCCGGCGGCGCCACGCAGGCGCTGATCATGGTCGAGGAGGGGGCGGGGAGCGCGACCTACCGTCTGCTCGATGTGGCAGCGCAGTTCGCTACGTTGGTCGCACCCGCCTAGCTACCGAAGCGCATCAGGCCAGGCCGCGCTTGGCGAACACGCGCGCCAGCTTGTCCTTCAGGGTGGCGCTGTTGAAGGGCTTGATGATGTAGCCATCGGCGCCGGCCTGTGCCGCCGCCACGATGTCTTCCCGCTTCGACTCGGCCGTGACCATCAGCACGGGCATCTGTTCAAACTGGATGCTGGCGCGAATCTGCTGTAATAGTTCGATGCCGTTCATAACAGGCATGTTCAGGTCGGTCATCACACAGTTGATCGGGATCGCTCCCTCTTTCGCCTGCAGCAAGCGCAGAGCCTTGGCGCCGTCTTCGGCTTCCGACACATGGGCGAAGCCGAGTTCGCGCAGCAGTGTCACAATCACGCGCCGCATGGTGGCAAAATCATCGACGACGAGGATGTGGATGGCTGGAGGCATGGCGGGCTTTTTGGTGGCTAATTGCATTGATCGACAAGAAATTCTTGGCGTAATTCAATTTTACCTCAAGGCAACAAAAAACGCAAATTTCACGATTTTATCGAATTTAACTTCGCAGCGCGGCTCCTTTATAATGCGAGCTCAATCTATCAAGGATAGCCAGTGGATCAGCACAAAGACCGTAGCAAGAGCGCGACCCGGACCGCACCGCGGCGCATGTGGACCCGGGACGACTGGATCGAGGCGGCGACTGAAATCCTGGTCTCGCGCAGCGTGGACGCGATCCAGCCGGCTGCGCTGGCGCGTGAGCTGGGCATTACGATCGGCAGTTTTTACCATCATTTCAAGGACCGCAATGATTTGCTGGTCAGCGTGCTGCGCACCTGGCATGAGGGCACCGCGGCGCAGGTGATGGGTTCCTATGGCGAGTTGCCGGTCGAAGAAGCGCTGGTGGGGCTGCTGTCCTTGCCCTTCCACGGCCTGACGGCGCGCCGCGCCGCGATGGTGGAATTTGCGATCCGGGCCTGGGCCCGGCGGGATGAGATGGCGCGTGAGGCGGTGCGCGCGGTTGATGAACAGCGCCTGTCTGCCTACGCGGCGGCGCTGCGCAAGGCCGGTTGCAGCAAGGTCGATGCTGACAATCGGGCTTTTCTGGCCTACAGTTTCCAGCTGTCGCAGGCGATGCTGTGGGACGTCAACGACGACAAGGCGCGCAAGCGGCAGCTGAACTTCGTCAAGAAGCTGCTGCTGCCGTAGGGCCAGGCTGAGTAGGGGGAGGCTATATCCTTCGTCAAGCAGCTATGAACGGTGCGGGACCGAGGATGGTCCCGTCTCGCATCATGGCGGACATCCCATTGCAACGTCGCTGTGTTCCGGCATGGCCGCCATAACCCGCACCTGGGGCGAGGCCGAAGGCTTCCTGACCGGCCCACGGCAGCGGTTCGGACTGTCGGGCAGCAACATGGCCTACCCGAAGGCCGTGCTCGAAACCTTCGGGGGCTTCCCGACCGACCCCGCCCTTATGCGCCGGAACCTGGGCGAGGAAACGCACCTGAATTACCGGATTTTCAACGCCCACCCCGAACGCCGTGACCGCCTGTTTTACTACGACCCGAAGCTCGTCGTCCACCACTACACCACGCCGAGGAATTGGGAAACCGGCTACCGGCTGCAACGGGCACGCAAGGCGGGCATTTCGATTGCATTCGTGGAAGGCGCGCAACCGACCACCATTTTTTTCTGGAAAATGCTGGCTTACGGGTTTAAAGAATTAGTTTTTTACCCGTTTCGCCTGCTGTTTGGGCGGGGCTGTTTCAAAACCCGCTGGCTCCAGGC
>JBGSBQ010000129.1:0-8132 GCA_041730475.1 Sphingomonadaceae bacterium | reverse complement strand
GCTGTATCGTTTCGAGTTCCCCGAACGGCCGGGCGCGCTGATGCGCTTCCTCAATTCGATGGCGCCGAACTGGAATATCTCGCTGTGCCACTACCGCAGTCAGGGCGGTGACGTCGGCCGGATTCTGATCGGCCTGCAGGTGCCGCCGGAGGAAATGGATGCGTTTGCGCAATTCCTGAACACGCTGGGCTACCGCTACTGGGATGAGAGCGCCAATCCGGTGTACAAGCTGTTCCTCGGCTGAGGTAGCGGGGCGACCTGCCGGCTTTCACCCCGTCTGACCTTAATGCCGTTAAGTTAAGGCTCAGATCGGCTGACAAACCCCACAGACGGAAAGCCGGGGTCAGACCCCCCGGGGCTGACCCCCGGGTTGGTGTTGGGGTGGAAGCGTACGCTACGGCACTTTAACTTAGCGGCATTACCGTCTGCCCCCGGCTTTGCGCCGGTGGGTAAAGTGAGCCCGCTGCAACCGCCCGCCGCATCAGGTACCATGCTGACTTGACCGCAGCCCCTACACATCATGACCAATACCGCCGACCTGTCCCCGCTGGGAAAAACCTCCGCCTACCGCACTGATTACGCGCCGGAACTGCTGTTCCCGATCGCGCGTCAGGGCAAGCGAGACGAACTGGGCCTGACCGGTACCCTGCCCTTCTTCGGCGTGGACATCTGGAACGCCTATGAAATCTCGTGGCTGAACCAGCGCGGCAAGCCACAGGTGGCGATCGCCCGCATCACCGTGCCGGCCGACTCGCCCAACATCATCGAATCGAAGTCGTTCAAGCTGTACCTGAACTCCTTCAACCAGACCAAACTCGACAGCGTAGTCGCCCTGAAAACGCTGCTGCAACAGGACTTGTCGCAAGGCTTCGGCGCCACCGTCCACATCTCGCTGACCCAGCCTGAAGAATTCGGCATGCTGACCATGGGCGAACTGGACGGCCTGCTGCTGGACCGGCTGGACGTCGAGATCGACAACTACAGCCCGGCGCCGCAACTGCTGCGCGCCAATGCTGACGAAGCGCCGGTGGAAGAAAAACTGGTGTCGCACCTGTTGAAATCGAACTGTCTGGTGACCGGTCAGCCCGACTGGGCCAGTGTGCAAATCCATTACGCCGGGCCGCAGATCGAACAGGAAAGCCTGCTCAAATACCTGATCGGCTTCCGCGAACACAATGAATTCCATGAGCAGTGCGTCGAGCGCATCTTCACCGACATCCTGCGCCAGTGCCAGCCACACCAGCTGGCCGTGTACGCGCGCTACACACGGCGCGGCGGGCTCGACATCAATCCCTGGCGCAGCAACTTCAGCACCGCCACCCGGCCGCCCAACCTGCGCGGTGCCCGCCAGTAAATATAATGCTCAAAGCGACAAGAAAGTGAGCGTATGATGTGGTGAACAGGTAGCGGATCGGCTACTTGATGACGTGTTTCAGCCCGGACGCCGCGAAAACGCGCAAAAATCGGAAAACCCGGCCACTGGCAGCAAAAAAAGTGGCATTTTTTGGTTTTCCTGTCTGGAAATAGCGAAACCTTACTTTAATGCATAGTTTCCGTCGCCTAGACCAGCCCCGTGCGCCTTGTGGCGGACGCAAAGGACTGGCCAGCGCAAGCGAATTCATGTTACATGGCGCAGAAACCAGCCTATAATTCTGCTCGCAAGCCACCTTTGTGCGTCGCACCATTTTATGTCGCGTTATGAACAACCTTAGCAAAATACTCTCACTGGAAAATGTCCAGCTCGATCTGGAAGTGTCGAGCAAGAAGCGCGCCTTCGAGCAAGCGGGACTGATTTTCGAGAACAACTGCGGCATCGCCCGCTCCACCGTGTCGGACAACCTGTTTGCGCGCGAGCGCCTGGGCTCGACGGGGCTGGGCCATGGCGTGGCCGTGCCGCATGGCCGCATCAAGGGCTCGAAGAGCCTGAAGTCGCCGCTGGCGGCGTTTGTGCGACTGGCGGAGCCGATTCCGTTCGAATCGCCCGACGGCAAGCCGGTGAACCTGCTGTTCTTCCTGCTGATCCCCGATCACGTGACCCAGCAGCATCTGGAAATCCTGTCGGAAATCGCCGAGATGTTTTCCGATGATGCGTTCCGCACGGCGCTGGCCACCGATACCGATCCGCGCCAGGTGCATTCGCGCATCATCAACTGGCAACCGACGCTGCAAGCAGCGGGCTGATCCGCCACCAGCGCCGGGCCACGTACTTTATCGGTTACACTAAAGCTTGCCGATCAATCTACGTAAAGACTGCCCATGCTGCAAACTCCGCTGACGATACAACGCCTGTACGACGATAATCGTGAAAGTTTGCAACTGGGCTGGTTTGCCGGTTTCCCCGGCGGCGAGCGCCTGATTTCCGGCGACGTCGCCTCGGCCGCCGATCAGGTTGGCCACCTGAACACCATCCACCCGGGCCGCATCCAGGTCTTCGGGCATCAGGAAATCAATTACTACCAGCGCCTGAAATCGCTGACCCGCACCCACGTCATCGGCGAACTGATCGCCGGGGGGCCGCCGGCGCTGATCATTGCCCAGGGGCTGGAAACACCGCCCGACATCCTCGCCATCTGCGACGAGAAAAACATCCCGCTGTTCTCGACCCCGCTGCCGGCGGCGCAGGTGATCGACTTCCTGCGCGTCTACCTGTCGAAGAAGCTGGCACAGCGCATCATCATGCACGGCGTCTTCATGGACGTGCTGGGCGTGGGCGTGCTGATCACCGGTGATTCCGGACTCGGCAAGTCGGAGCTGGGGCTGGAGCTGATTTCGCGCTCGCATGGTCTGGTGGCCGACGATGCCGTCGAATTCTCGCGCATTGCGCCCAACATGATCGAAGGCCGCTGCCCGCCGCTGCTGCAAAACCTGCTCGAAGTGCGGGGGCTGGGGCTGCTCGACATCAAGGCCATCTTTGGCGAGACGGCGGTGCGCCGTAAGATGCGCCTGAAACTGATCGTGCATCTGGTACGGCGCTCGGCGCTGGATGAAGAAGTCGAACGGCTGCCATTCCAGTTCCCGACCGAAGATGTGCTGGGCCTGCCAGTGCGCAAGGTCGTGATCCCGGTGGCCGCCGGCCGCAACATCGCGGTGCTGCTGGAAGCGGCAGTACGCAACACCATCCTGCAACTGCGCGGCATCGACACCTTGCAGGAGTTCATGGAACGTCAGAGGCAAGCCATGAGCGGCGACTAAGCCAATCAGGTATCATCCCCGCTATGCGCATCGTCCTCATTACCGGTATCTCTGGCTCCGGCAAATCCGTGGCCCTCAACGTCCTCGAAGACGCAGGCTATTATTGCGTCGACAACCTGCCGCCGGCCTTGCTGTCCAGTCTGGTCACCACGCTGATCGACGAGGGCACGCAGGCACTGGCCGTGGCGGTTGACGCCCGCAGCGCCGAGTCGCTGTCCTCGTTGCCCGCTGCCGTCAAGCTGCTGCGCGAGACGGGCCATGACGTCAAGGTCATGTTCCTGACCGCGAACACGCACTCGCTGGTCGCACGCTTCTCGGAAACCCGGCGCAGCCACCCGCTGTCGCACGAACTGCGCCCTGACCAAAACCCGGCCGCGCGCCGTACGCTGATCGAATGCATACAGGAAGAGCGCGAGCGCCTGTCTGCGATCGAGCAGTTAGGCCATGTGATCGACACCTCGGAACTCAGCGCCAACAAGCTGCGCGGCTGGATCAAGGATCTGGTGGCGGTCGACCGTGCACCGCTGACGCTGTTCTTCGAATCGTTTGCGTTCAAGGTCGGCGTGCCGCTTGACGCCGACTTCGTGTTCGACGTGCGGGCCTTGCCGAATCCGTATTACGACCTGACGCTGCGCCCGCTGACCGGCCGCGATGCGCCCGTTA
The DNA here is from genome assembly GCA_041730475.1 of Sphingomonadaceae bacterium. Classification (GTDB taxonomy): domain Bacteria; phylum Pseudomonadota; class Gammaproteobacteria; order Burkholderiales; family Burkholderiaceae_D; genus Rugamonas. Next base: position 4,277 of record JBGSBQ010000129.1, on the reverse strand, counting down.
TCGAGTACCTCGACGCCCAGCCCAGCGCCAACGAAATGCTGGCCGACATTCGTGCCTTCATCGAGAAATGGCTGCCGTCGTTTAAGACCGACAACCGCAGCTATCTCACCGTGGCACTCGGCTGCACCGGTGGACAGCACCGCTCGGTTTACATGGCCGAACGGCTGGCCGCTTACTTCCAAGGCAATGAGCGCGTGGTGTTGCGCCACCGCGAGCAATCCTGAACCGCTGAGCTCCGTTGTGCTCGCGCAAGCGGGCAGCTATGGTTTGCCGCCTCAGGGGCTCGGCATGGATTCCCGCCTGCGCGGGAATGACGCTGGTTTGCGCGGGCATGACGCTTAAGTGCTCACTCCAGCCCGCGCAGCGGATGCGCGTATGGCGGCCACACTGGCGCAAAGAAGCGCGCCACCATCTCGGCACTGACTTCGTCCAGCGTCGGCGGATTCCAGCGCGGCGCATTGTCCTTGTCGATCACCAGCGCCCGCACCCCTTCCAGCACTTCGCCATGTTCAAAGTTATGCCGCACCAGCGTGCGCTCCATGCGCAGGCAATCGGCCACGCCCAGCAGCGCGCCACGCTGTAGCAATTCATGCGTCACACTCATCATCAGCGGCGAGCGGCTGTCCATGGCCTGCACTGCTTGCTGCGCGAACGGCGCCGGGTCGGCCGCCAGCGAGGCACGGATCGCTGGCACCGAACCGGCACTGAAATGACGCGCAATCCTGGCGTGCTCGGCCTCCAGCCGCGATGGCGCCAGCGCGGCGCGGAACGGGGCAGCAAAGGCCGCCAGCGCGGTACGCAGCTGCGCGCCCTGGGTCACCTCTAGCAGTGCCAACAAGGCGCCCATTTCGGCCTGCGGCACATAATGGTCTGCCAGTCCTGCATACAAGGCATCGGCGGCGCCCATGGTTTGCCCCGTCAGGCCCAGGTAGTAGCCCAGATAGTCCGGCGTGCGCGACAGGAAATAGCTGCCCCCGACATCAGGGAACAGGCCAATATTCACTTCCGGCATGGCCATCTTGGTGGCATCCGTGACGATGCGCACGCGGCTCTGCGGCCCGCCCTGCGCCACGCCCATGCCGCCGCCCATGACCACGCCATCCATCAGCGCGATATACGGCTTGGGATAGCAGTGGATCAGATGGTTCAATGCGTATTCTTCGCTGAAGAAGTCTTCCAGCAGCGCGCTGCCCCCCTGCGGTGTGGCACGCCCGGCATCATGGAAGAAACGGATGTCGCCACCGGCGCAGAAGGCCTTCGGGCTGCTGCTGCGGATCACCACGGCATCGACACCGTCATCGTCGCGCCACGCCTGCAAGGTGGCGGCGATCATGCGCACCATGCACAGCGACAGCGAGTTCAGGGCTTTGGGACGGTCCAGCAGAATGGTGCCGGTGCGGTTCAGTATGCTGAGGTGGACGTATTCGCTCATGACTCCCCTATTCCATAGGATGGTGATACGGTTTATATTATTTGGGTATTTTAGCGCGGCGGCGGGGCGCAAAAAAGGGCGCCTGTTGCGCCCTTTGTTGGGGAGTGCCGGGGCCCTGGCTTACAGGGCGGCGGCGGCCGGTTCGAAGGTGTCCGGCAGATGCTTGATGGCGTCGTGGCCATGCTGTTGCACTTTATTCTTATATTTCATCACCTGGCGATCGAGCTTGTCGATCAGCGTGTCAATGGCGGCGTACAGGTCTTGTGACAGGCTTTCCACATAGACGGTCTTGCCGGACAGACGCAGGTTGATTTCAGCCTTTTGGCGTTTCTCTTTCTCTTTCAGGTTGTCTACAGTCAGGATGACAGCTATATCAATCACTTGATCAAAGTGGCGGGTGACGCGCTCCAGCTTGTTTTGTACGTATTCACGAATGGCCGAGGTCACTTCGAGATGATGTCCACTGATGGTGAGATTCATACACACTCCTAAAGATGATGTCGCTTCTTACGGTTAGTGCGGTGCCCCTTGCTGCCGGGCGCGCAGGAACCAGGACTACAACGATTTGCGGAGACTGACTGGTGGGATTTTGAGCGCTTCACGGTATTTGGCAACGGTGCGTCGCGCAATGACCATGCCTTGTTCTCCCAACATGTCCGCAATCTTACTGTCGGATAAGGGATTTTTAGGGTCTTCTGCTCCTGTCAATTGCACTATCAAGGCCCGGATCGCCGTCGATGAGGCTTCGCCCCCCGCTTCGGTGGCGACATGGCTACCAAAAAAATATTTCAACTCAAACATGCCGTGCGGGGTCAGCATATATTTCTGAGTTGTTACCCGAGAAATAGTACTCTCGTGTAAACCCAGTGTATCAGCTATTTCGCGCAACACAAGGGGTCTCATGGCGACAGCGCCATGCGAGAAAAAATTCTTTTGGCGTTCCACAATCGCTTGCGCGACACGCAAAATTGTGTCGAATCGCTGCCGCATATTCTTGATCAGCCACTTGGCTTCCTGCAGCTGCGCGCCCATCGCGCCCTCGCCTTTACCCTGCTTCAGCAGGTTGGCGTACATGGCATTGACGCGCAAGCGCGGCATCACGTCATTGTTCAGGCTGACCTGCCAGCCAGTGCGCGACTTTTTGACGATCACGTCCGGCACCACATAGTCGGACACATCCGATGCAAAGGCCGAGCCCGGATGGGGATTGCATTGCCGGATCACGGTTTGCGCTTCGCGCAGGTCTTCGTCATCACACAGCAGGGCTTTTTTCAGCTTGTTGAAATCACGCTGGGCAAACCAGGTCAGGTGCTGCTCGACGATGATCAGCGCCATGCGCCGCGTCACCATCGGCACCTGTGGCATGCGCTTGATCTGCAAGGCCAGGCATTCGCTGGCGTTGCGCGCGCCGACCCCGACCGGATCAAAACTTTGCAGCATCGACAAGGCGGTCTGCAACTCGTCCAGCTCGATCTCCAGCTCTTCCGGCAGGCGCGCCAGGATCTCGTCCAGCGGCTCTTCCAGATAACCGTTTTCATCGAGCGCATCGATGATGATTTCGACCAGCGCGCGGTCGCGCATTTCCAGCACCGTGACGCGCATCTGTTCCATCAGGTGTTCGCGCAGCGTGCAATGGCTGGCTTCCAGCTGCGGCCGTGCATCCTCGTCGTCGGGGGCCTTGCTGCGGCCGGCGTCGCTCCAGTCGACATCGGCTTCGGCGCTGCTGCTTTCCGTATCAGCGCCTGCTTCAAACGGATCCGCTTCGGCCGGCGCCGGGGCGTCGCTGCCATTCGGTGGCCCTTCGGCCGGGGCACTGTGGTCGGCCGGCGCCGACTGGTTGATGGCGCCGTCGGCCAGCAGCCGCAGCGAGTGGTCGAGCGGATCGTCAAGCCGCTCCAGCAGCGGATTATCGGTCAGCAGCTGTTCTAATTCCTGGTGCAACTCCAGCGTCGACAATTGCAGCAACCGTATCGATTGCTGCAACTGCGGGGTCAGCGCCAGGTGTTGCGAAGTGCGCAGTTGCAAAGACTGTTTCATGGGGGTGCTTAATTCACATCCGGAAGTGTTCACCCAGATACACGCGACGCACCGATTCATTGGCGATGATGTCGTCTGGCCGGCCGGAGGCCAGCACCGTGCCCTGGTTGATAATGTAGGCGCGGTCGCAGATGCCCAGCGTCTCGCGTACATTGTGATCGGTAATGAGGACGCCGATGCCGCGTTCCTTGAGGAAGCGCACGATGCGCTGGATCTCAATCACGGCAATTGGGTCGACCCCGGCGAATGGTTCATCGAGCAGCACAAAGCGCGGATTGGTCGCCAGTGCACGCGCGATCTCGACCCGGCGGCGTTCGCCCCCGGACAAGGACAGCGCCTGATTTTCGCGCAGTTTTTCAATTTGCAGATCGGCCAGCAGGTTGTCCAGCCGTTCATCAATTTGCGCCTTGGATAAAGGCTTGCCGTCCGTTTTCTGGATTTCCAGAACGGCACGGATATTCTCTTCCACCGTCAGCTTGCGGAACACCGACGCTTCCTGCGGCAGATAGGACAGGCCCAGTGCCGCGCGGCGGTGAATCGGCAGGCTGGAGATGTCGGTACCGCTGATGTCGATGGTGCCGGCATCGGACGGCACCAGGCCGACGATCATGTAGAACGAGGTGGTCTTGCCGGCGCCGTTGGGGCCGAGCAGGCCCACCACTTCGCCGCATTCGACTTGCAGCGAGACATCATGCACGACTTGCCGCTTGCCATAGGTTTTTTGCAGCCCGCGAACGATCAGGGTGCTGCCGCAACGTGTATTGTCCATTAGTTCTTTCCTGGTGCGGGCGTGGCCGGCGCCATGGTC
>JBGSBQ010000128.1:0-8263 GCA_041730475.1 Sphingomonadaceae bacterium | reverse complement strand
GAAAGTACTCAGCGCCGCAGCGATTGCGGTGACGATGTTGTGCGCCAGCGGTGCCGCCAGCGCGGACGCCAAAAACCCAAAAATCGGCTTTTCCATCGACGACCTGCGGCTGGAGCGCTGGGCCCGCGACCGCGACTACTTCGTCGCCGCCGCAACGCAGATGGGCGCCAAAGTGTTCGTGCAGTCGGCCGACGCCAGCGAGCAGAAACAGATGGCCCAGATCGAAAACCTGATTTCGCGCGGCGTCGACGTGCTGGTCATCGTACCGTACAACGCCACGGTGCTGACCAATGCGATCCGCGAAGCCAAGAAATCCAATATCAAGGTCATTTCCTACGACCGGATGGCGCTGAACGCCGACCTCGATGCCTACATCTCCTTCGATAACAAGGCGGTCGGTGAAATGCAGGCGCGTGGTGTGGTGGCGGTGAAGCCGAAGGGGAATTACTACCTGCTGGGCGGCGCCCCGACCGATAACAACGCCAAGATGCTGCGCGAAGGCCAGATGGCGGTGTTGCAGCCGCTGGTGGACAAGGGCGATATCAAGATCGTCGGCAAGCAGTGGGTGCGCGACTGGAGCCCGTCCGAGGCGCTGGCCATCATCGAAAACGCGCTGACCGCAAACAACAACAAGATCGACGCCATCGTGGCCTCGAACGATGCCACGGCCGGCGGCGCAATTCAGGCGCTGGCATCGCAGAAGCTGAGCGGCAAAGTGCCGGTGTCGGGGCAGGATGCCGACATTGCAGCGGTACGCCGGGTGCTGGCAGGAACCCAGGCAATGACGGTCTACAAGCCTTTGAAGCTGATCGCATCGGAAGCAGCCAAGCTCGCGGTGCAGCTGGTACGCAACGAGAAGCCGGCCTTCAATGCGCAGTACGACAATGGCTTCAAGCAGGTCAACACGATGCTGCTGAAACCGACCCCGCTGACCAAGGACAATATCGACCTGCTGGTTAAAGACGGCTTTTACACCAGCGCGCAAATCGGCGGCAAATAACGGGAATCAGCATGTCGGGACATTTGCTTGAAATGAAAGGCATCGTCAAGCAGTTCGACGGTGTCCGCGCGTTGAATGGTATTGATATCAAGATCCGGCCCGGCGAATGCGTCGGTCTGTGCGGCGAGAATGGCGCCGGCAAGTCGACGCTGATGAAGGTGCTGTCGGCGGTCTACCCGCATGGCAGCTGGGACGGCGAGATCCTGTGGGACGGCCAGCCGCTGCGGGCGCAGTCGATCCGCGAGACCGAGGCGGCCGGCATCATCATCATCCATCAGGAGCTGATGCTGGTGCCGGAGCTGTCGGTCACCGAGAACATCTTCCTCGGGAATGAGCTGACGCTGCCCGGCGGCCGCATGAACTATCCGGCCATGAACCGGCGCGCCGAGCAGCTGCTGGCCGAGCTGAAACTGACCGATGTGAATGTGGTGCTGCCGGTGATGAACTACGGCGGCGGGCATCAGCAGCTGATCGAGATTGCCAAGGCGCTCAACAAGAATGCGCGGTTGCTGATCCTCGATGAGCCATCGGCATCGCTGACGGCTTCCGAGATTGCAGTGCTGCTGGAGATTATCCGGGGCCTGAAAGCCAAGGGGGTGGCCTGTGTCTACATCTCGCACAAGCTCGATGAAGTGGCGGCCATCTGCGACACTATCTGCGTGATCCGCGACGGTCAGCACATCGCCACCACGCCGATGGCGCAGCTGGATGTGAACCGCATCATCGCGCAGATGGTGGGGCGCGAGATGAACCAGTTGTATCCGAAGATGGAGCATGCGATCGGCGAGGTGATCTTCGAGGCCCGCAATGTGACCTGCTTCGACATCGACAAACCGGAGCGCAAGAAGGTCGACAACGTCTCCTTCGAATTACGCAAGGGTGAAATCCTCGGTATCGCTGGGCTGGTGGGCGCGGGACGTACCGAACTGGTGTCGGCCCTGTTCGGCGCCTATCCGGGCCGCTATCAGGCCGAAGTGCGCCTGCATGGCAAGGTGGTGGACACCAGCACGCCGCTGAAGGCGATCGGCGCTGGCTTTGCGCTGGTGCCGGAAGACCGCAAGCAGCATGGCATCGTGCGCGATCTCGATGTAGGGCAGAACATCACGCTGTCGGTGCTGGGCAGCTTTTCGAAGCATACCCGGATCGACCGCGAGGCGGAACTGAAAACGGTGCAGCAGCAGATCGAGCGCCTGGGCCTGAAGACGGCCAGTCCCTTCCTGTCGATTACCAGCCTGTCGGGCGGTAATCAGCAAAAGGCGGTGCTGTCGAAGATGCTGTTGACGCAGCCGCAGGTGCTGATCCTCGACGAGCCGACACGCGGCGTCGATGTCGGCGCCAAATACGAAATCTACAAGCTGATGTTCGAGCTGGCCGCACAGGGCATGTCCATCATCATGGTGTCGTCGGAACTGGCCGAGGTGCTGGGCATTTCCGACCGCGTGCTGGTGATGGGCGAAGGTCAGCTGCGCGGAAACTTCATCAACGACGGCCTGACGCAGGAGACGCTGCTGGCCGCCGCGCTGGACCAGCGCATCGAACCGCAGCATAAGAATAACGACGAGGCCTACGCTTAACGCTCATGAACCACATCAAAATCAAACAGCTGTTCACTCAATACAAAATCCTCGCGCTGCTCTTTGCGATAGCCGTGATCTGGGCCTTCTTCAGCTGGAAGACCGAGGGCGGCTTTATCTCGCCGCGCAACCTGTCCAACCTGATGCGGCAGATGTCGATTACCGGCATGCTGGCTTGCGGTATGGTGTTCGTCATCATCGCCGGCGAGATCGATCTGTCGGTCGGCTCGCTGCTTGGCCTACTGGGCGGAGCGGCGGCGGTGATGGATGTGACCCATCACATGCCGCTGTCGGCGGTGGTACCGCTGGTGCTGGTGTGCGGCCTGCTGCTGGGGGTCTTCAACGGTTATCTGGTGGCGTATGCTGGCATCCCGTCCTTTATCGTCGGTCTGGGCGGCATGCTGGTGTATCGCGGTGCGGTGCTGGGCGTCACGGACGGCATCACAGTGGCGCCGGTGTCGCAGGAGCTGGTGTATCTGGGGCAGGGCTATCTGGCGCCGCAATTTGGCGTGGCGCTGGGTCTGGCGCTGTTCGCGCTGGCAGCGGTACTGAGCTGGCGCCAGCGCAGCAATCTGGCGCTGCATGGCTTGCCGGTCGCGCCGCTGTGGCGCGATGTGCTGCGGGTGCTGGCGATCGGCGCGGTGGTGCTGGCCTTCGTGCGCACGCTGAACGGTTATGAAGGCATTCCACTGCCGGTGCTGCTGTTGTTGCTGCTGTTGGGTGGCTTCAGCTACGTCGCCACGCAGACCGTGTTCGGGCGCCGCATCTACGCGGTCGGCAGCAATCTGGAGGCGACCCGCCTGTCGGGCGTCAATGTGCGGGCTGTCAAGCTATGGATCTTTGGTCTGATGGGGCTGATGTGCGCGCTGGCAGGCCTGATGAATACGGCGCGGCTGGCGGCCGGCTCGCCGTCGGCCGGTACTTCGGGCGAACTGGATGTGATCGCGGCCTGCTTCATCGGCGGCACCTCGATGCGCGGCGGCTCCGGCACCGTGTACGGCGCCATGATAGGCGCGCTGGTCATGGCCAGCCTCGATAACGGTATGTCCATGCTGGATGTGGACAGTTACTGGCAAATGATAGTCAAAGGTTTCATCCTGACGCTGGCGGTCTGGGTGGATGTGGTGACGCGTTCGGGACGACGGGGCTAAGGGATGAACAAGCAAGCAATGTGGATGATGATGATGGTGGCGCCGGCGCTGGCGTCTGCGGCGGCGCAGCCGGACCTGCTGGTCTACGCCGGCAAGCCGCTGGCGGGCTACCATGTGACGGTGGCCGATTTCGAGGCGCAGGCGCAGCTGGGCAAGCAGCGTACCGTGGTGCCGAAACCGGCCCAGCCCCGGGTACCGGAGAGCAGTGTCAGCGCCGCGCCGGCCGGCAAGGGCTTGACGCTGGAATGGAACAAGGCGTGGTATTCCAGCCTGCGTATCGAAGGCGGCAAGCCGGTTGACCTGCGCCCGTATGCGGCCAACGGCGTGCTGGCGCTGGACGTCAAGGTCGATGATCTGGCCGATGGCGGTATGTCGTTCAAGATCAACTGCGGCAAGGACTGCGAGCGGCAGGTGCCGTATCTGATACCGGGCCGCGCACTGGCCGGCAAGGGCTGGCAGCATCTGGTGTTTTCGATGAGCTGCTTCGTGCGCGACGGCGATGACTTCAGCGCAGTTGGTCAGCCCTTCGTCCTCGATGGCAGCGGCACCGGTCGGGTGTCGGTCGCCAGCGTCAAGTTTCAGGCCGGTGGCAAGCCGAATGCCGCCTGTCCTGACTATAAAACGGTGTCGGTGACGCCGGATATGCTGAACGAATCATGGTCGATTCCGTGGTGGTTGCCGCGCCATCTGGCCAAGCTGGAGGAAGTCAAACAGCTGCGCAAAAATCAGCTCAAAAGTGAAATCGTTTTCATTGGCGACTCAATCACTCAGGGCTGGGAGAAAGAGGGCGCGCCGGTGTGGGATCGCTATTACAAGAAGTACCATGCACTGGACCTGGGCTTCGGTGGCGACCGCACCGAGAACGTGTTGTGGCGCTTGCAGCATGGTGAAGTCGATGGCATCCAGCCCAAGGTGGCGGTGCTGATGTTGGGGACCAATAACACCGGCAACCGGCAGGAAGATCCGATGACTACGGCGGCTGGCATCCGGCGCAATATCGAGGAAATACAACGCCGTCTGCCGGACACACGCATCCTGCTGCTGGCCGTGTTCCCGCGTGGCGAAAAGGCCGACGATGCGGGACGCCAGATCAACGAGCGGCTGAACAAGATACTGGCCGGTTTTGCCGACGACAAGAAGATCACCTTCCTGAATATTAACCAGCAGTTCCTGCAGGCCGATGGCACGCTGTCGCGCGACATCATGCCGGACCTGCTGCATCCGAACGAGAAGGGCTATGAAATCTGGGCCGAGGCGATGGCGCCGACGCTGCAAAAGCTGCTCGGCGAAGGCTATAGCTGGGGCAATGTGGCGATGGGCGGCACCGGATTCGTGTCCGGGCTAGTGACCAGCAAGACCGAACCGGGTCTGGTGTATGCACGCACCGATGTCGGCGGCGCCTATCGCTGGGACCAGCGGCTGGCACGCTGGGTCGCTTTGACGGACTGGGTGTCCGACAGCGAAACCGGGCTGCTGGGGATAGAAGCCATCGCGCTCGATCCATCGGCGCCGGCCAAGGTCTACATGCTGGCCGGGACCAGCTATCACAATGGCGGCAAGACGGCGATCCTGAAATCGGACGACTACGGCCGCAGCTTTACCAAGATCGATGTCAGCCAGCAGTTCAAGGCGCATGGCAATGGCATGGGGCGCAATACGGGCGAGAAGCTGCAGGTCGATCCGGCTGATGGCAAGGTGCTGTATGTCGGCACGCGCGCCAATGGCATGTTCAAGAGCGTGGACGCGGGCCTGAGCTGGCAGCATCTGGATGCGTTGAAGGTGGGCGCGACGCCGCCCAACGATAACGGCATCAGCTTCGTATTGCTGGATCCGGCCTCGGTGGCAGCGGGTGCGACCCAGCGCCTGTTTCTGGGCGTGACACGCGGCGGGAAGGAGAATATCTACATGTCGGCCGATGCCGGCAAGAGCTTCCGCGCACTGCCGGGCGGGCCATCCACGCTGATGCCGCAACGCGCCGTGCTGGCTGGCGGGAATCTGGTGATCACGTATGCGAATGGCGCCGGGCCGTGGGGCCGCAGCGGCATGGAGGAGGCGATGGATCAGGGGCAGGTGTGGAAGTACCACGTCGCCAGTGGCCAATGGACGAATATCTCGCCAAAGCTGAACCGCGCATTTGCCGGTATCAGCGCCGATCCGCGTGACCCGCTGCATATGGTGATTTCGACCATCAACTATTATCCGACCGAGCAGACCCGTGGCGACAAGATCCTGGTCACGCGTGATGGCGGGGCAAACTGGAATGACATCTTTGAACGCGGCTATGCGCTGGACGACAACGGTGTGGACTGGGTGAACACCAGTTTCATCCACTGGACCGCCAGCGTGGAATTCGATCCCTTCGATACGCGCAAGCTGAGGGTGGTGTCCGGGAATGGCATCTTCAAGACTGCCGATATCGACGCCACACCCGTCAAATGGACGTTTGACGTGCATGGGCTGGAAGAGAGCGTGCCGCTGAACCTGATCAGCATTCCCGGTGGCCCGCTGATTTCGGCCATCGGTGACTACGATGGTTTTGTCCATACCGATGTGACGCGCTATGTAACCATTCACAAGCCGGCCATGGGCACCACCACCGGGCTGGCCTTTGCGGCCGCTGACCCACGGGTGGTGGCGCGGGTCGGCAGTGCGATCTATCTGTCGACTGATATGGGCCGCAGCTGGAGCAAGAGCGCCAGCCACAATGGCAGCAATGGCAGCAATGGCCAGCTGGCACTGAGCGCGGACGGCAAGGCGCTGCTGCATAGTCCCGAGAAGTCGGACACCAGCTATCGCAGCACCGATGCCGGTAACAGCTGGCAGGTAGTCAAGGGCCTGAACGTCAAGGGCGCGCGGCCGGTGGCGGATACGGTCAATCCGAACCGGATGTATGCGCTCGATGGTGCGCGCATGCTGGTCAGCAGTGATGCGGGCGCCAGTTTTGCGGCGGCAGGAAGCTTGCCGGTGGCTCACGGTTCGCGGCTGGTGCGCGCAGTACCGGGGCGCGAGGGCGATGTCTGGGTGCCGCTGTACGACGGCGGACTGGCGCGATCCACCGACAGCGGCGCTACGTTTGCCACGCTGGCGAAGGTTAGCTATGCAGCGGCAGTAGGCTTCGGCAAGGCCGCAGCAGGCGCGCAGTACCCGACCGTTTATCTATGGGGCAGTGTGGATGGCGTGCGCGGTCTGTTCTGCTCACGCGACAGTGGTGCCAACTGGCGCCGCATCAACGACGACGCGCACCAGTACGGCGGTCCGGGCGATGGCCAGTTCGTGGTCGGCGACATGAATCAGGCGGGCGTGGTCTACATGAGCACTGCTGGACGCGGCATCGTCTACGGCAAGCCGGAAGGCAGCAGCGGACCTTGCCAATGATGGCCTTGCCGCGTCGCACGCCGTTGGGGCGTGCCATGCTGCTGGCGTTTGCGCTGCTGGCCACGACCGTCCATGGCGCCGACCTGAGCCTGCATTACCAGCGCCCTGCGCCTGACACGGCGGAAGGCTGGGAGCGCGAAGCCCTGCCGATCGGTAATGGGCGCATCGGCGCCATGATTTTCGGCCAGCTGGCCCGCGAGCGCCTGCAGTTCAACGATATCACGCTGTGGACCGGTGACGATCAGGTGATGGGCGCCTACCAGCCATTTGGTGACGTGTACATCAATCTGCCCGGTCACGAGGCGGCCAGCGGTTACCAGCGCAAGCTTGATCTGGGCGACAGCCTGCATACGGTCAGCTACCAGCACGCTGGCGTGCAGTATCGCCGCGAAGCGTTCGCCAGCTATCCGGCGCAAGTCATGGTGGTGCGCCTGAGCGCCGACCAAGCAGGTCAATATACTGGCTCGATCGAGCTGGCTGACATGCATCAGGCCCACATCCGCGCCAGTGGCAGCCGCCTGTATGCAACTGGGTCGCTGGCCGGCTATGTGCTGCCGTCGCCAGCGGGGCAGCCTGCCGCGCCGCCGTCTGCCAACGGTATGGACTATGCCAGTCAGGTGCAGGTGCTGCACGAGGGCGGCACGCTGGTATCCGACGGCACCCGCATCAGTTTTACCGGCTGCGATAGCATCACGCTGATCATCGGCGCGGGCACCAGCTATGTCAACGATGCGGCACGGCGGTTTCAGGGCGCGCATCCGCTGCCACGGGTGACGGCGCAGGTCAGCGCGGCTGCAGCGCGGCCGTGGGCCGAGCTGCTGGCTGAACATGAAAAAGATTTTCACGCCCTGTTCGATCGGGTACAGCTGGATCTTGGCCAGCCTGCGCCAGAGCGGCTGGCGCTGAACACGGACCAGCGCATCGCCACCTACACCCAGCAAGGCAAGGATCCCGGACTGGAAGCGCAGTTCTTCCAGTATGGCCGCTACCTGCTGATTTCCAGTTCACGGGATTCGTTGCCGGCCAATTTGCAGGGGCTGTGGAACAACAGCCTGACGCCGCCGTGGAATTCGGACTACCACACCAACATAAACATCCAGATGAATTACTGGCCTGCGGAACCGGCTAATCTGGCGCCGCTGGTGCAGCCGTTCTTCGGCTTT
>JBGSBQ010000127.1:0-8276 GCA_041730475.1 Sphingomonadaceae bacterium | reverse complement strand
GGGCGTCGTGGCGTCGGTCATGATGGGTTCCTCTCCCTTGCGCGGGAGGTAAGCCGAGAAACCCCGCCGGGGCAATCGTCCGACGTCAGACCTTGGTCAGATAGCGATCGGCCAGATCCGGCAGGGTGCGAGCCAAGTTCCTGGCGTATGGTGACCAGCGCCGTCTGGAAATCGCCCGTGCACTGGCCACCGATCCGACGCTGCTGGCGCTGGATGAGCCGGCCGCCGGCATGAATGCGACCGAGAAACTGGCGCTGCGCGAGCTGTTGGTGAAGATCAAGAATGAGGGCAAGACCGTGCTGCTGATCGAGCACGACGTCAAGATGATGATGAGCTTGTGCGACCGGCTGATGGTGCTGGAATACGGCAAACCGATTGCCGAAGGTTTGCCGGCAGAAATACAGAGCAACAAGGCGGTGATTGACGCCTATCTGGGAGGTTCGCACTAATGAGCGACAATGTATTGAAAGTCTCCGGCCTGAAAGTCGCTTACGGCGGCATCAAGGCGGTCAAGGGTGTGGACCTGGAAGTCAACAAGGGCGAGTTGATCGCCCTGATCGGCGCCAATGGCGCCGGCAAGACCACGACGCTGAAAGCCATTACCGGGACGCTGCCACCGTGCAAGGTGGAAGGTACGGTCGAGTACCTGGGCGAGTCGCTGAAGGGCAGCAAGTCGTTCCATCTGGTCGAGAAGAAACTGGCGATGGTGCCGGAAGGGCGGGGCGTGTTCACCCGCATGTCGATTCAGGAAAACCTGATGATGGGCGCTTACACGCGCAACGACAAGGCTGGTATCGAGGCCGATATCGCCAAGTGGTTCGATGTGTTCCCGCGCCTGAAGGAACGGGCCCAGCAGATGGCCGGTACCTTGTCCGGCGGCGAGCAGCAGATGCTGGCGATGGCGCGCGCGCTGATGTCGCATCCGAACCTGCTGTTGCTGGATGAACCGTCGATGGGGCTGTCGCCCATCATGGTGGAAAAGATTTTTGAAGTGATCCGCAATGTGTCGCAGGAAGGCATCACCATCCTGCTGGTGGAGCAGAATGCCAAGCTGGCGCTGCAGGCAGCGCACCGTGGTTACGTGATGGACTCCGGTCTGATCACCATGACTGGCAACGCCAAGGACATGCTCGACGATCCACGCGTGAAAGCCGCCTACCTCGGCGAATAAACGCCAGACAAAAAAAAGCCCCGGCGCAATGCCGAGGCTTCTAAGGACACCCGTTCAAGGAGGACAGCACGGATGCCGAGGAGGTCGAACGGGCAGGCGCGTTGCCGCGCCAGCCTTGCTTACTTCTTCGATGGGGTGGCCTTGGCAGCTGCTTGCGAGAACTGGGTCACGGCAGCGGTCATGTTGGTTTCCAGCGATTCAGCAGCTTGCTTGGCGGTCTTGGTGAACTGCTCGTAGCCGGCGTTAGCATTGCCGATTGCCGATTTCAGCAGGGCAACAGCGTTTTCGGTGCCGGCTGGGGCGTTTTTGCTCACTTCGTCGACCAGCGAGATGACCTTGCGGTTGGTTTCGGCGATCTGGGTTTCGGCGGCTTTGCTGAATTCAGCTTGGGTGCCCGAAGCGATGCTGGCCAGATGACGGCTGTAAGCGATGGTTTTTTCAGCAGCTGGCTGTACTTGGGCAGCGGTCAGTGCGAAGAATTCCTGTGGGTCTTTGGCCGACAGCAGTTGCTTGGTGGTCAGCGACGATTCTTCCAGCGATGCCTTGGCAGCGGTCAGGTTCAGGTCGACCAATTTCTCCACGCCTTCGAAGGCCTTGTTGGTCAGTGCCGAGAAGATTGCGAATTGGCTTTCAAAGCTAGCTTTGGTGGCATTGGAAAATTGCTCAGGGATCGAAAACATATAACTCTCCAGAAATAGTAAAAGTCGTTGATGAATACTGCTGTTTCTACTTCGGTGAGAAACAGAAGGTTCCGTTCCAGACCGAACAACAAATTGTGCAACGCAACAAACCCGATTTTACGGCCTTCCAAAATTAAGTCAAGCGATTTTTTGTGCGTTGCACCAAAGCATAAAATATCGCTTTCTGGAAGGATTTCCCGCAAGAATCCTTTACTGCTTGCAGCAAGGGAAACGCGGCGGGCTGCGGCTTGCGGGGCGCCCGCCGGTGTCAATGTCAGGCCCGTGCTAGACTGCAGGGTCGCTGCACTGGCCGACCGGCAGGGCTATATCTTCCTTCTCAAATAATAGCGATTAAGCAATGTCCGACACCTCCACCTTGCCAGCTGCCCATCCGGCGCCGTTTTTGTCGCCGTTGCCGCTGTTTTTCGTGGTGTTGTGGAGCAGTGGCTTCATCGTTGCCAAGTTCGGCCTGCCATATGCGCCGCCGCTGACCTTTCTGATCCTGCGCTTCTTGGGCGTGCTGGTGTTCCTCGTGCCCATCGTACTGGCGCTGCGCGCGCCCTGGCCGGTCGGCAAGATTTGGCAGATTGCGCTGGCCGGGCTGCTGGTGCAGGCCGGCTATCTGGGTGGGGTCTGGTGCGCCATCAAGCTGGGCATGCCGGCCGGGCTGTCGGCCCTGATCGTCGGCATGCAACCCATCCTGACCGCGTTCGCAGCCCCGCTGATCGGCGAGCGGGTGCGCCCGCGTCAATGGCTGGGGCTGGCCTTTGGCCTGGGTGGCGTGGCGCTGGTGGTGGCCGCCAAGATCCGGCTGGTCGGCCTGTCGTTCGATGCCATCGCCCTGTGTGTGGTGGCACTGCTGTCGATGACGGTTGGCACGCTGTACCAGAAACGCTATTGCCCGCAGTTCGATTTGCGTACCGGCACCATCATCCAGTTCGTCGCCTCGCTACTGGTGGTGGTGCCGCTAGCCGTTGTATTTGAAGACTGGACGCCCGCGTTTGCTGCGGTGCAATGGACGCCGCGCTTCATCGGCGCCTTGCTGTGGTCGGTATTGGGGCTGTCAATCGGGGCGATCTTCCTGCTGTTCGCGCTGATACGGCGCAGCAACGCCACCCAGGTCACCAGTTTGCTGTATCTGACGCCGCCCACCACCGCCATCATGGCGTGGCTGATGTTTGGCGAAGCCTTTAACGCGCTGGGTATCGCCGGCATGTTGCTGGCCGTGACCGGCGTGGTGTTTGTGGTTCAAGCCCCTAAAACAAAATAAGGAAGGATTTCCGATGTCGCATCCCGACCAGATTGCTGTTGATACTGCCATCACCTCGCGCCGTTCGATCCGCGCCTATCTCGACACGCCGGTGCCGCGCGCCGAGTTGGAGCAACTGTTGCAGGTGGCAGCGCGGGCGCCGTCCGGCACCAACACCCAGCCATGGAAAGTGTATGTGCTGACGGGCGAGCGCAAGCAGCAACTGTCGGCCGCCATTCTGGCCGCGCACAACGATCCGGCCCTGGCCAGCCAGCACACCGAGGAATATGCGTATTACCCGCGTGAATGGAAATCGCCGTTCATCGAGCGCCGCCGCAAGGTCGGCTGGGACCTGTATGCACTGCTGGGCTTGACCCGCGACAACAAGGCCGGCATGGCGGCCCAGCACGGTCGCAACTACGAGTTCTTCGGCGCTCCCGTGGGCCTGATCTTTACCATCGACCGCGTCATGGAGCAGGGCTCGTGGCTGGACTATGGCATGTTCCTGCAGAACATCATGGTGGCGGCGCGCGGCCGTGGCCTCGATACCTGTCCGCAGGCGGCGTTCACGCAATATCACAAACTCATAGGTGAAATACTGAATTTGCCTGACAATGAAACTGTCGTCTGTGGCATGGCCCTCGGCTATGCCGATCTGAGCAAAGTGGAAAATACGCTGGTCACCGAGCGGATGCCGGTGAAAGAATTTGTCACATTTGTCGAGTAAGCGGAATTTGCTTGCGCAAGATCACCATTTTGCTACACTGCAACAGGTAGGTCTGCTGCTGTTTTTAGGGGAATTTTCATGGTTAAACGAGCCTTGGGTGCGCTGATGGCGCTGTTGATGGTCACCTCGGCGGCGCATGCTGCCGATAGCGACGGCGTCAGTGCAGCACCGAAAAAATCCCACGTCAAAAAGGGCAAGGTTGCCAAGCGTCAAGCTGTGCGCATCGCCGCTGCCGAGCCACGCGAGCGCAGCGTGAAACGTGTGATGATGGTCAACGGCCGCCGCAAGGTGGTGTACCAGCGCCTGACGGCAGCGGCCCCGGCGATGCCGACCATGGGCGATCTGGCTGGCTTGAACCTGACCCGTGATCCGCTCGACCTGAAATCGAATGTGGCGTTGGTGCTGGACCAGAACAATTCGGAAGTGCTATTCGAAAAGAATTCCGGCGTGGCGCTGCCGATCGCGTCGATCACCAAGATGATGACCGGACTGGTGGTGGTGGAAGCGCAGCAGGACATGGAGGAAGTGCTGACCGTCACCGACGAAGATGTCGATCGCGAAAAATTCAGCAGCTCACGCCTGAAAGTCGGCGCCCAGCTGACGCGCGCCAATATGCTGCACATTGCACTGATGAGTTCGGAAAATCGGGCGGCCTCGGCGCTGGGCCGTAATTATCCGGGCGGCAAGCCGGCGTTTGTCGATGCGATGAATGCCAAGGCCCGCGAGCTGGGCATGAGTGATACCCATTACGTCGATTCCAGCGGTCTGTCGAAGATGAATGTCGCCAGCGCGCGCGACCTGGCCAAACTGGCCGTGGCCGCGTATCAGCACCCGATGCTGCGCCAGTTTTCCACCGACCCGAAAGCCATCGTCGAAGCCAATGGCCGGCCTATGCAATTCGGCAACACCAACCATCTGGTGGCGAATCCGACCTGGACCATTGGTTTGCAGAAAACCGGTTTCATCAACGAAGCCGGACGCTGCCTGCTGATGCAGGCCGTGATTGAAGGCCGCTCGGTCATCATGGTGTTTCTTGATTCCAAGGGCAAGATGTCGCGGACGGCCGATGCCGGTCGTATGCGCAAGTGGCTGGAGGCGCTGCGGCCGTCCAGCCTGAGCACGGCTGCGCCGGCTTATTCGACCGGCATGTAACCGAGCGTGGCCGAGATCTGGTTGGCGGTGCTGACCAGGTCTTCCAGCCATTCATCCTGCAGGCGGTCGGCCGGCGCCGAGATTGACAGCCCGGCAATCAGCTTGCCGCTGTCGTCATGGATGCCGGCGGCCATGCAGCGCACCCCCAGCTCCAGCTCTTCATTGTCGCGCGCATAGCCGCGCGAACGGACCAGACTCAATTCGCGCTCCAGCTTGACGAGGTCGGTAATCGAATTCTTGTTGTGGCCTGCCAGTCCGGTACGGGTGGCGTAGGCACGGATCGCCTTGGGCTCATCGACCGATAGGAACAGCTTGCCCGTCGAAGTCAGGTGCAGCGGGCCGCGGCCGCCGATGGCGCGCACCACCTGCATGCCGGACCGTTCCGAGAAGGCGCGGTCGATGTAGACGATTTCGTCGCCCTGACGTACCGACAGGTTGATGGTTTGCTGGGTTTTTTTGTGCAGCGAGCGCATGAAGTCGAGCGCCGCTTCGCGCACCGACAGCCGGCTCTTCACCACATTGCCCAGTTCCAGCAGGCGCATGCCGAGGCGGTAGGTGCCCGGCTCGATGCGGTCGACAAAGCGCGTCAGCACCATGTCGTTCAGGATGCGGTGGGCGGTGGATGGGTGCAGGCCGGAGACCTTGGACAATTCTTTCAGGCTGACGGGATCAGGATATTTCGCCAGCGCATCAAGCAGGGCGACCATCCGTTCGATCACCTGGATCGTAGTCTTTTGCTCTGGAGCAGCTTCGATTTTCATGATGTGGTTTGTGCGGTGCAGTATTTCGATGCTATCTTTATACCACAATGTGAAAACAATGTGAATTGTATGGAGGCTGTCCTCGAAATTCGGCAACACTTGCCGTGTGCAGGTCATAATGTGTGACCTGAACAATTGACGAATGAACCAGATGGAACCAGTGAGTGAATTCAAGAGCAAAAGTGGGTTGAAGCGCATCGTGGCCGCGTTCGGCTATTCGCTGCAGGGCATGCGCGCTGCATGGCGGCATGAGCATGCGTTTCGGCAAGAAATTCTGTTGTTCGTTGTCGGCACCGTGCTGGCGCTAGCGCTGCGCATCTCGGCTTTTGAAAAGCTGATGCTGATCGGCGTGCTGGTGTTGATACTGATCGTCGAACTGATCAACTCATCGATCGAGGCGGTGGTCGACCGCATTTCGCTGGAGCGCCATCCGTTGTCGAAGAATGCCAAGGATTTCGGCAGCGCCGCCGTGTTGCTGGCTTGTCTGCTGGCCGCCGCCGCGTGGGGCGTCGTGTTGTACAACCGTTTCTTATGATTTTTTGGTATAACAAAGTGTAAAACGCTTCGTTCTCTTTTATAAGCGCCCCCAGTAATCTGAGCTTCCTGACTTACTTACCTTCACGGGAATCCAGATGCTGTCCAAAAAAATTATTGCTGCTGCCATCTTTGCTGCCACCGCCATCGCTCCTGCGCTGGCTGCTGAAATTTCGCTGCTGAACGTATCCTACGACCCGACCCGAGAACTGTATCAGGACGTCAACGCGGCCTTCGCCAAGCAATGGCAAGCCAAGACCGGCGATACGGTCAAGATCAAACAATCGCATGGCGGTTCCGGCAAGCAAGGCTGCGCCGTGATCGACGGCCTCGAAGCCGACGTCGTCACGCTGGCACTGGCCTACGACATCGACGCCATCGCCGAACACAAACTGCTGAATCCTGACTGGCAGAAGCGTTTGCAATACAACAGCGCGCCGTACACCTCGACCATCGTGTTCTTGGTCCGCAAGGGCAATCCGAAGGGCATCAAGGACTGGAACGATCTGGTCAAGCCGGGCGTGGCCGTCATCACCCCGAATCCGAAAACCTCGGGCGGTGCGCGCTGGAACCACCTGGCTGCCTATGGCTACGCCTTGCGCCAACCGGGCGGCAGCGATGCCAGCGCCAAGGAATTCCTGAAAAAGCTGTATAAAAACGTGCCAGTGCTGGATTCCGGCGCGCGGGGCGCCACCACCACCTTCGTCGAACGCGGCATTGGCGACGTGCTGATCGCGTGGGAAAACGAAGCGCTGCTGGCGATCAAGGAACTGGGCCCGGGCAAGGTGGAAGTGGTGGCGCCGTCGGTCAGCATTCTGGCCGAGCCGCCAGTGGCCGTGGTCGACAAAGTGGTCGACAAGCGTGGCACCCGCAAAGTGGCGGAGGCTTACCTGAACTTCCTGTACACCGATGAAGCCCAAGAGCTGATCGCCAAGAACTACTACCGTCCGGCCATCGCCAAGGAAGCCAAGAAATACGCCGCCCAGTTCCCGAACGTGAAACTGTTCACGCTGGCGGACGTGGCCGGTGACTGGACCAAGGCCCAGAAGACCCATTTCGCTGATGGCGGCGTGTTCGACCAGATCTACCAGCCGAAGTAATCGCCGGGCTGGCGCCGACAGTGTTGCCTTTTTTGGCAGAAAAGGTGCAGAATGGTCGGCGCCATGAATACCATGACCGGGCTGGGCGGAAGCGCAGCCCCTAACTTATTGCGGAGATGACCATGACTTTACGACTGGGCGATACAGCGCCAGACTTTACACAGGATTCTTCCATCGGCCCGCTGCATTTCCATGAATGGGCAGGCAACTCGTGGGTGGTGCTGTTTTCGCACCCGGCCGACTTCACGCCAGTCTGCACCACCGAACTGGGCCTGACGGCCAAGCTGAAACCGGAATTTGACAAGCGCAACGTCAAGGCGCTGGCGCTGTCGGTCGACCCGGCCGATTCGCACCTGACCTGGATCAAGGACATCGAAGAGACCCAGCAGACCGTGGTCGGCTTCCCCATCATCGCCGACGCCGACCGTTCGGTGGCGACGCTGTATGACATGATCCACCCGAACGCCTCGGCCACGGCCACCGTGCGCACGCTGTTCGTCATTGATCCGAACAAAAAGGTACGCCTGAGCATCACCTATCCGATGAGCACCGGCCGCAATTTCGACGAAGTGCTGCGCGTCATTGATGCGCTGCAACTGACCGATGGTTACACCGTGGCCACGCCGGGCAACTGGAAAGATGGCGACGACGTCATCATCCCGCTGACCGTGCAAGATCCGGAAGTGCTGGCGCAGAAATATCCGAAAGGCTATACGGCCGCCCGTCCTTACCTGCGCGTGACGCCACAACCAAACAAATAAGGACGTTTGCTTAGCGATATTTTACGCATAAGCAAATAAGGACTTCGTTGTTGGGAAACTCCCCGAGAGCCGGTACCCTCTGCCGTTACTCTTGGGGAGATCTATGCAATTATCGTATGTTGTATCGGGATTCGCGGTCGG